>NZ_JBHUEQ010000027.1:0-181518 GCF_042680945.1 Affinirhizobium helianthi
CTCCTGTTGCTGCAGGAAGTGAATCATGGATAGCTAATCTCATCAATACCCTGATTGGGTTTCGACCCTAGAGCATTTACCTGAAAAAGTGTGCAGCGGTTTTTCGTTCGGAAATGCGTAAATACAAAGAGTTAAAACGGCTCATCGTTTCCGTGAAACAGTCAACCACTCTCGAAATTCGCAGCACGCTGTAGCGGCGCGTCCAATCGCAAGGCGCGAAAGGGTGGTTGAAGCGAAAACTACTTCTTCGTTACCGGCGGCGGCACATCCGACTTCTGTTTGCAGCCCGTCAACCAGACATCATAAATCGGGTGTTCCAACGCGTTCAGTCCGGGACTGTCGGCAAACATCCAGCCTGTGAAGATGCGCCGGATCTTGCGGTCCAGCGTGATTTCATCAACTTCCACAAAGCCATCAATCTTTTGCGCTTCCGTATCATCGCGAGAATAGCAGACCCTTGGCGTCACCTGCAGGGCGCCATACTGCACAGTCTCGTTCACATACACATCGAAACGCGTAATGCGGCCGGTGATCTTGTCGATCCCGGAGAACTCGGCCACCGGATTCTCAATCCGGGCTGCCACTGCAGGGCTGGAGATTGCCGTCATCGCGCAAAGAGCTGTTGCCAGAAGTGCCGTGCGGAAACCTGCAAGCTGCATGGACTGAATCACCTTGAAACGAATGGTCCCGATCAATGTCGGGACCAATTGCCGTTAGACGGAAAATGTGGCGTGAAAGCGGAGCACCCGCTCAGGCACCCGGCGTCCAGGCATCATAGTCACCCGTCACACGCGGACGCTCACCCGTCGCATCAAGCGAGCCCTTGGGGCGGTAAGCGAACGGCGTTCCTGTCAGGTTTTCGTGATGCGGCTTCTGCCATTCGCGCGCAACATAGTTCTCTTTGCTCGGCGGAACATCTGTGCGGTAATGCATCCATCCGTGCCATCCAGCGGGGATAGCAGAGGCTTCCGCATAACCCTTGTAGATAACCCAACGGCGCGGAAGTCCGAAGGAGGTCATGCCGCCTTCGTAATACACGTTGCCAAATTCATCTTCACCAACGCGCTTGCCATTGCGCCATGTGAAAAAGCGCGTTCCAAGCGTCTGGCCATTCCACCAGGTGAAGATTTGAAGCAGGAGATTCTTCATGTTTTTCCAACGTCCTCGCGAGAGACAAGGAATGTTTCCTTGATCCGCTTATGCAATCTCGGCATGGGAATGTCCAGTCTTTGCAGACTGAACCACCATTATTTGAGGTGCTTTCTAAAGCCGATGTAATCGGCTGAAAAGCCCGCCTTCTCATAAAAGCTCCGGATCTCCTCACGGTCGGCCCGGTGAGTAATCTGCACCAGACGGCATTCACGCCGCTTGGCCTCGGCAACAGCGAAATCCAGCAGTTTCATCCCGATGCCCTGACGGCGCAGATCATGGCGCGTATGCACGGCTTCGATGATGCCCGTAAGGCCACCACGCCCGCGCAGCGTGCGCAGAAAGGCAAGCTGGAAACTCGCCACAACGTCACCGTTCAATTCGGCAACATAAATATGCTCATTGAGGGATTGATCAATGATGTGAAAGGCGCGGATGTAATCGTTGAAGGCATCCTCATGACTGGTATCGCCATGCCCTCCAAGATCATCCTGCTCGAAGAGGGCGATCAGCTGCGGCAAATCCTCCTCTCTTGCGCGACGAATGGAAACTGCGGCTTCCGTCATGACGAACCTCCCTGGGGCGCACCCCTATTGCGCGAGCGGCTTCTCCATAATGACGGCCTCAATGCCGCTATCGGTTCCACCACAGTTCTTCGTCCGGTCAACTTCTATGAAGCCGAGCCGGGAATAGAAGGAGATTGCGCGCAGGTTGACGGTATCAACCTCCAACCGCAAAATTTCAGCATCGGGAAAGCAGGTTTCCAGCTCGGCGAAAATATCGCGGCCGATACCTTCACCCTGGCAGCCGGGGCGAACATAGAGCTGATAAAGAACGGCTGTCTTGGTCATTGTCGGCGACATGGCCGCAAAGCCCATGCCTCCGAGTTGTTTGCCATTATCGGCAACCAGAAACTCGCCGTCCTTCTTATTGATATTCGCGCGGATCGCCTCTGGCCGATGCAGGTGCTGAACCAGTTCGGTGATCTTTTCTGCACCGTGGAGAGCGTCATAGGTCGCGTGCCAGGTCTCGACGAGCAAGGCTTGAAGTGCCTCCACATCTCGCTCGCTGGCTGTCCTGACGAAATACATGGCGCTCTCCTGCGACTGCGTTAGCAGCTTACTCCTCGATGCCCAGCTTGGCCTTGACCAGCGCCTGAACGGCCTGTGGATTGGCCTTGCCGCCGGTTGCCTTCATGACCTGACCGACGAACCAGCCGGCCAGTGTCGGCTTGGCCTGAACCTTTGCCACCTGATCAGGGTTGGCGGCAATGATCTCATCCACAGCCTTCTCAATTGCGCCGGTATCGGTAACCTGCTTCATGCCCCGGCTCTCGACCACCTCAGCCGGATCGCCACCCTCGTTCCAGATAATCTCGAACAGATCCTTGGCAATCTTGCCGGAAATGGTCTCAGCCCGGATGAGGTCAATGATCCCGCCAAGCTGCGCTGGCGAAACGGGCGTTTCTTCAATGCTCTTGCCTGCCTTGTTCAAGGCACCCAGAAGATCGTTGATGACCCAGTTGGCCGCTGTCTTGCCATCACGTCCTTCCGCAACAGCTTCGAAGTAGTCGGCTATGGACTTTTCCGAAACGAGAACGGAGGCATCGTATACCGAGAGGCCGAGCTCGCGAACGAAACGGGCCTTCTTATCGTCCGGTAGCTCCGGCAGATCGGCCTTCAAAGCTTCTACGAAGGCGTCGTCGAATTCCAGCGGCAGAAGGTCGGGATCGGGGAAATAGCGATAATCATGCGCGTCTTCCTTGGAACGCATGGAGCGGGTTTCACCCTTATGCGGGTCAAACAGGCGCGTTTCCTGATCGATGCTACCGCCCTCTTCCAGAATTGCGATCTGGCGGCGCGCTTCATATTCAATGGCCTGGCCGATAAAGCGGATGGAGTTGACGTTCTTGATTTCGCAGCGCGTGCCGAAGGGCTCACCGACGCGGCGGACAGAAACGTTCACATCCGCACGCATGGAACCTTCATCCATGTTGCCGTCGCAAGTGCCAAGATAGCGCACGATGGAGCGCAGCTTCGTCATATAGGCCTTCGCCTCTTCGGAAGAGCGCATATCGGGCTTGGAAACAATTTCCATCAGCGCGACGCCGGAGCGGTTCAGGTCGACATAGGACATCGTGGGATGCTGGTCATGCATGGACTTGCCCGCATCCTGCTCCAGATGCAGACGCTCGATGCCGATTTCAATATCTTCGAAATTACCCTGACGATCCGGCCCGAGCGAGATCACGATCTTGCCTTCGCCGACAATCGGATCCTTGAACTGGGAGATCTGATAGCCCTGCGGCAGATCGGGATAGAAATAGTTCTTGCGGTCGAAGATCGAGCGATTGTTGATCTGCGCCTTGAGGCCGAGGCCCGTGCGAACCGCCTGCTTCACGCATTCCTCGTTGATCACGGGCAGCATGCCGGGCATGGCTGCATCAACGAGTGAAACGTTGGAATTCGGCGCCTTGCCAAATGTGGTCGAAGCACCGGAAAACAGCTTCGAATTCGACAGAACCTGCGCATGCACCTCCATACCGATAATGACTTCCCAATCGCCGGTGGCACCGGGAATCAGGCGTTTCGGATCAGGGGTGCGAACATCGACAATGGTCATCTCAAATGGCTCTTCATGCTGTCGTTTGGTTGATCGTCAGGTAGAGCAAATGGCGAGGCGGCGCAAGCTTTTGCCCAGCCTGCAGGGCAGATCAGATGACAAGGTGCCTCAAAATTCCGCACCGTAGGCAGTGGAAGGCTTCGCCAGTTCCTTGGTCATCCCCACAGATTGCACATCCTGATCCAGCTTTGGTGCATAGGCGATCGAAAGCCAATTGATGCGATAGCCGTTCTTTTCGAAGAAACTCACCGCATCGGTATTATGCGCATGTGTTTCCAGCCGGATACTTTCAAACCCGCCATGCCGCACCTGCTCCTCTTCCGCTTGCAGCAGAGCCGAACCCAGGCCACGACGCTGATGCTGTGGATCGATCCAAAAATCGGTGATCTTGTCATCCAGCGCCTCGCGCGCCGCCCAGCCAGCCGCAACGCCATCATCCTCAACAACCGTAATTTTCAGCCAGGAGGAACGAACGAAATCTGTAAAAGCGCGGGCTGCATTTTCCTGCAGCTCATCGCTTGCACCAATCGGCCCCACGGCCTGCGCCCAGGCACGCAAGCCGATATTGGTGAGAACCTGAATCTCATCTTCACGTGCATTGCGAATGTGGTGCATGTCCGCCCTCAGTGAAGCCGAAGCCGCAACGACTTGACCACAGGTTCAGGTCATAAGCAACGTTGTCAACAATAGACGACAAGCCCCTTCATCAAGCGCGATGAAAGAACCCCGGAAAACCCGCGTTTACGAAGAATTTTCCTTCTGCGTTGGCTCTTTCACAACCAGTACTGGCACAAATGCACAAGTCATAGATTCATAAATCCAATAGGACCTTAAGCTTGAACACGCTCGCGCCTATCATACTAACCTCTACAATGTTGCTTATGCTATTTATGCCAACGACCGCTCGAGAGTTTGCCATCGAAAGATCAAGGGGCTTAACTCTGAGTGTTATCTCCATTCTCTTATTTGTCGCATTTGTGCCTGTCCTGACATATGGAACGGCTCGGAGTTTTTGGCAGGACTTGACAGGAAGCGAAATACCTACCCTGTGCTACTGGTTTGATGTCTGCACTAGAACCGAAACTCTTGTAACACCGAAAGTAGAGCCAGCTAGTAAACCCCTGCTCCACTTGAAAGAAAATCAACCTCCTCCGGCCAATAGCCTCCAGATGCCCCCCAACTTCACCGAGACAGTCCCTTCTGTCGTTTATTCATCCATTTACAATCCGCGGGGACCACTCTCTAATCTTCGTGAAGGACCGGGAACTAATTTCCGCATGCTTGCAGAACTGCAAAATGGAATCGAGGTAAAGGTTCTCAGTGCAACACGTTTAGCTGACCGTCAAACATGGTGCTTTGTGGAACTATCCCAAGTACCCGGCCAACCGTCTCGTACACCTCTAGCTGGATATATATCCGCAGGTCTCGTTAGAGCGGGCTGCTAGCCATTAAATCGACAGATCTCTGCACGTAGTTTTCGCCAATTCTCAAAAAGAAACCGGCCACAGGGGCCGGTCTCCAAACCTCACGAGAAAGAGCCTGTTACCACCACTTCTTCGGGGTAAACTTGCCAGCCGCCTGCTCGATCACATGCGCCGTCTTGAAGAGCGTTTCCTCCTCGAAGGGCTTGCCGATCAGCTGAAGACCAAGCGGCAAACCCTTGTGGTCGAGGCCAGCCGGCACAGAGAGACCGGGAAGACCCGCCATGTTGACGGTAATGGTGAAGACGTCCTGAAGATACATCTTGACGGGATCTGCCGCCAGTTCCTTGTCACCAATGGCGAAGGCAGACGATGGCGTGATCGGCGCAAGGATAGCATCCACACCCGCATGGAAGGCATCTTCGAAATCGCGCTTGATCAGCGTGCGTACCTTCTGCGCCTTCAGGTAATAGGCATCGTAATAGCCTGCGGAAAGCACATAGGTGCCAATCATGATGCGGCGCTGCACTTCCTTGCCAAAGCCGCTGGCGCGCGTCTTCTCGTACATGTCGGCAATATCCTTACCATCCACGCGAAGACCGTAGCGCACGCCATCATAGCGGGCCAGGTTGGAAGAGGCTTCAGCGGGTGCCACGATGTAATAGGCTGGCAGAGCATACTTCGTATGCGGCAGCGAGATTTCAACAACCTCCGCACCGGCATCCTTCAGCCACTGAACGCCCTGGTCCCAGAGCTTGGCGATTTCCTCCGGCAGACCTTCGATTCGATATTCCTTCGGAATGCCGATCTTCATGCCCTTGATGGATTGGCCAAGCGAAGCTTCGTAATCCGGCACCGGCAGGTCGACAGAGGTGGTATCCTTGGTATCGACGCTTGCCATTTCCTTCAGAAGAATGGCCGCATCGCGAACGTCACGGGCAATCGGGCCAGCCTGATCGAGCGACGAAGCGTAGGCAACAATACCCCAGCGCGAGCAACGGCCATAGGTCGGCTTGATGCCGACAGTGCCAGTGAAGGCTGCAGGCTGACGGATAGAGCCGCCCGTATCGGTGGCCGTGGCGCCGGCGCAAAGATGCGCTGCAACGGCTGCGGCAGAGCCGCCCGATGAGCCACCGGGAACGAGCTTTTCATCGGACCCTTCGGCTTTCCAGGGATTGACGGCTGGACCGTAATAGGAGCTTTCGTTGGAAGAGCCCATGGCAAACTCATCCATATTGAGCTTGCCCAGCATCACGGCACCGGCGTTCCAGAGGTTCTCCGTCACGGTCGATTCGTATTTCGGCTTGAAGCCGTCGAGGATATGGCTGCAGGCCTGAGTGTGAATGTCGCGCGTTGCAAACAGGTCCTTCACGCCAAGCGGAATACCCTCCAGCGCGCCCGCCTTGCCGTCTGCGAGACGTGCATCGGAAGCCTTCGCCATGTCACGCGCCTTTTCCGGCGTCACGGTGACATAGGCATTCAAAGCGCCATTGGCGGCATCAATGGCGGAGATATAGGCGTCCGTCAGCTCTACAGCGGTAAACTCACGCGCCTTCAGCTTTTCGCGCGCTTCGGAAATGGTCAGGCTGGTCAATTCGGTCATGGTGATCTCAAACTCGTTCGCGGATGCTAGGGAAGGTCGGCGCAGGGAAAAGCCGCGTCTTATTCGACAACCTTCGGCACCAGGAAGAAATTCTGGTCGGAGTTCGGAGCGTTAGCCACAATATCGGCGGCCTTGTCGCCATCCGTCACCACATCTTCGCGCTTGCGCATGGTGATCGGCGTGACGGAGGTCATGGGCTCAACGCCAGACACATCCACCTCAGACAGCTGCTCAACGAAGCCGAGAATGCCATTCAATTCCCCGGTCATGCGCTCCAGCTCTTCTTCGGAAACGGCAATGCGGGAAAGGCGCGCAACGCGCTTTACGGTGGCAATATCAACGGACATGGGACTTCTCCGGATGGAATTTCCTCCCGCTATAATGTCCGCTTGCCTCCTTCGCAACGGTTCTGGCGGCACAATCTTGCAAAGAGGCGGCAACAAATGCCGCCTCCAAGCACAAAATCAGATGCTCAGCGTAACGCCAACCTTCGGCGTCTCCACGCGCGTCTTCAGACCTTCCATGCCCTTGACGAACTTATCCGGCGTCTGGTCGATGATCGGGAAGGAGCCATAATGGCAGGGAATGGCATGCTTGAAGTCAAAGAAGCGCTGGCAGGCCAGCGCTGCCACGGCACCGCCCATGGTAAAACGGTCGCCAATCGGAACCAGCCCAATGTCTGGCTGATGCAATTCGTTGATCAGGCCCATATCGGTGAAGATATCGGTGTCACCCATGTGAAGAAGCGATGCCTCACCCTCGAAATGCAACATCAGGCCATTTGCGTTGCCAAGCGCATGCGAAACACCATCTTCCGTGATCTGGGCTGAGGAGTGCAAAGCCTGTGTGAAAGTGGCGGTGAAGCTGCCGAAATTCACGGTGCCGCCGGTATTGCCCATTTCCAGCCTGGATACACCTTTTGAACCCAGCCATGCGGCCAGATCGGCGTTTGCCAGCACAACGGCACCGGTTTCCTCAGCCAAAGCAATGGTATCGCCCACATGGTCACCGTGACCGTGTGTCAGCAATATATGGGTGATTCCCGCTGCCACGTCTTTGCGGTCCTGATCCGCAAACGAGGGATTTCCGGTCAGGAACGGATCGATCAAGATCTTGGCGTTTGCGGTTTCAATCCTGAAGGCCGAATGGCCAAGCCAGGTGATCTTCATGGAAAATCTCCTTGTTCGTGTTAGGGAAGAATGACAATCCTCGACGGAATTTTATTTTGCCGGTGATAAGCAAGGCCATGATACGCGGCAAGATGACGGCCGGATTTCCTGGTCATTGATTTAGAACAGACCTCTCAAGGTCAAGAGACGACAAGCGGCAAAGCCGCGGAAAGGGTGCCGAGTTGGCAAGTCTGACAATCGAGGAATTGAGTGCATTTCTGTTGCCGGGCCAACCGATCGCAGGACTGGACCTCGGCACAAAAACAATCGGCCTCTCCATTTCCGATATCGGACGGCGCTTTGCCTCTCCTCGCCCGGTGCTGAAACGAACGAAGTTCACGCAGGATGCTGAAGTGCTTCTTGCCTTCGCTGAGAAGGAGCGCATCGCAGCCTTCGTCATCGGGCTGCCGATGAACATGGATGGATCAGCCGGACCGCGTGTTCAGGCAACACGTGCATTTGTGCGCAGCATGAGCGAGAAGACCGCGATCCCCTTCACCTATTGGGACGAGCGTCTTTCCACTGTCGCAGCAGAACGCGCACTTCTGGAAATGGATGTATCGCGTGCCAAGCGGGCCGAACGCATCGATTCGGCTGCCGCAAGTTTCATTCTTCAAGGCGCGCTGGACAGGCTGGCATCCTTGGCAAGGTCCGATACCGGCGCACCATAACGGGCGCGAAACCAGGCGATAATCTGGCGGCGCTTCCTGAGGGCCACGATGCCCATCACGATGAGGCTATCGATAGCGATGGCACGCGCCACCAGGGCCGGAAGCTTATCCGGCGCGATGCCAAGAATATTGCCGTAGATTTCGAAAACGAGATCATGGGTCTGGCGCGTCAGCATGAAGAAACCGAAGCTCATGTCATGCAGGGACAGGACATACCAGGCACCCAGAAGCGCAACCGGACCTGCCCACAGAATCAGAAACCACTTCATGCGGCCTCTCCTTCCATTGCCGGCAGACCTGCCGGTGCGATGAGCCAGCGCATGAGAGCCATGATGCTCAAAGTGAATGCTGGCACGGTGATATCGAGCGCCAGAACCGCGAAGAAGCTGAGCGACGAAAACAGTAACCCCAAATTGTATGATCGGTTTCCAGTCACGTACGGCCCGTCGGAACCTGGTTAACAAAGCGTTAACGGAAACCTAGAGCCGCAGGGCCAAAACGCAACGAAAAGCCCGCGTCATGGTTAACGCGGGCTGTGGGTAACGTCAGAAGCGCTGTAAAACGGGGCCGTCAACTCGTGGCGGGATAGAGCAGGTCCACGATGTAGGCAGCATCGAAGCGCGAATCGAGCATGCCATAGGTCGCGCGCCAGCCTCCGGCCAGACGCGTTTCGACAAAAGCATCGGCAATCTTGCCCGCGCCCAGTCGAAACAGCTCGGCGGCACCGGCAGCGAGAGCAAGCTGTTCCACCAGAAGGCGCGCCGCCCCCTCATCCCGTTCTGCGAGAGCCATGGCGGCACGAAGCACATCGGTGGTCTTGCGGCCGCTGGGGCCAAGATCACGCTCGATGCCCGAGAGGACCGAATCAAAGAGATCGCGGCCACGGCTAAGCACGCGCAGAACATCCAGCGCCATCACATTGCCGGAACCTTCCCAGATCGCATTCACCGGGGCTTCCCGGTAATGGCGGGCGAGAGGCCGCTCTTCCACATAGCCGTTGCCACCCAGGCACTCCATCGCCTCATAGATCAGCGGCGGCGCCATCTTGCACACCCAGTATTTGATCACCGGCGTCATGACGCGGGCAAAGGCCGCATCGGAGGGGTTGGTGCCCGCCTTGTCGAAAGCTTCCGCGAGGCGGTAGGAAAGCGCGGTGGCCGCCGCCACATCCAGCGCCATATCCGCCAGAACCCGCGTCATCAGCGGCTGGTCAATCAGATTTTTGCCAAATACGCTGCGGCCCCGACAATGATGCACGGCCTCCGCCAAGGAGGCACGCATGATTCCGGCGCTTGCCAGCGCGCAATCGAGCCGCGTCAGTGTCACCATGTCCAGGATTGTGCGGATGCCACCGCCCGGTTCCCCGAGCAGGTAGCCAAAGGCATCGTGAAATTCTACTTCCGCTGAAGCATTCGAACGATTGCCGAGCTTGTCCTTCAGGCGCTGAAACTGAAGCCCGTTGGCGGTGCCGTCTTCCAGCAGGCGTGGAACGAGAAAACAGCCAATGCCCTCATTCGTTCGCGCAAGCATGACGAAGGCATCGCTCATCGGCGCCGACATGAACCACTTGTGGCCAGAGAGACGATAGACGCCCTCACCCACCCGTTCAGCGATGGAGCGGTTGGCGCGCACATCCGTGCCGCCCTGCTTCTCCGTCATCCCCATGCCAACGGTGATCGCGCTTTTCTGCTGCGCCGGGCGATTGGATGAATCGTATTTGCGCGAAAGAATGCGTGGTGCCCATTCCTTCTGCACACGCGGCGATGCCATCATGGCGGCAACCGAGGCACTGGTCATCGTCAACGGGCACAAATGGCCGCATTCAAGCTGAGATGTCAGGTAAAAGCGCGCAGCGCGCGCCCGGTGCTGGTTGTTGCGCGCTTCCGGCGCATTCTCCCAGATGGAAGAATGAAGCCCGGAAGACATCGAACGCCGCATCAGCGCGTGCCATGCCGGGTGGAACTCCACCATATCCAGCCGCTCGCCACGAGGCCCATGCGTCTTCAGCTTGGGCGGGCTTTCATTGGCCATACGGGCCAGCTCCTGTGCTTCAGGCGAAGTCACATAGCGGCCCAATGCATCGAATTCCTCACGCAGCGCACGATGCAGCCCGGCTGTCAAATCCACCATCAGGGGATCTGTGCGATAGGCATTGATACCGGACCAGAGGCTTGGCTGGTTCAGCTCGTTATGATTGTCGTCGGTCCGGGTCATCTGATTCATGGGCTGTTTCTAATCCAATTCCGATAAAATTGCATGGGGATCAGAAAATCTCCAGCCAAGCATGTGCTTGCCCGCAGAGCCCTGTATCTCTATAGACCGCGTAAACAAGCGGAGGACGTTTTCGTGGTCTTCTTTCCCCACCGCCATCTCCTCGGGATCAAGGGCCTGACCGAGCAGGATATTACTTTCCTTCTCGACAAAGCCGACGAGGCGGTCAAGATCAGCCGTCAAAGAGAAAAGAAAACATCGACCCTGCGTGGTCTCACGCAGATCAATCTTTTCTTTGAAGCCTCAACCCGCACCCAATCCTCATTCGAGCTTGCGGGCAAGCGGCTCGGCGCAGATGTCATGAACATGTCGGTCGGCAATTCCTCGGTCAAGAAGGGTGAAACCCTGATCGACACGGCGATGACACTGAATGCCATGCGCCCGGATGTGCTGGTCATCCGTCACTCATCAGCCGGTGCGGCAGCACTTCTGGCGCAAAAGGTTGCCTGCTCGGTGGTCAATGCTGGCGATGGCCAGCACGAGCACCCAACGCAAGCCCTTCTGGATGCGCTGACCATTCGGCGTGCCAAGGGCAAGCTTTCCCGCATCATCGTCGCCATCTGCGGCGATGTTCTGCACTCCCGTGTGGCGCGGTCCAATATCCTGTTGCTCAACGCCATGGGCGCACGCGTTCGCGTCGTCGCACCGTCCACGCTGCTTCCTTCCGGCATCGCTCAAATGGGTGTCGAGGTCTTCCACTCCATGGAAGAAGGCCTGAAAGATGCCGATGTGGTCATGATGCTGCGGCTGCAGCGGGAGCGTATGTCCGGCTCGTTCGTGCCTTCGGTGCGTGAATACTTCCAGTACTATGGTCTTGATTCCTGCAAACTGAAGGCTGCCAAGGAGGATGCCCTTGTCATGCATCCCGGCCCCATGAACCGCGGTGTTGAAATCGCCTCCGACGTGGCCGATGGCCCGCAAAGCGTGATTGAAAGCCAGGTCGAGATGGGCGTTGCCGTGCGCATGGCTGTCATGGAAGCGCTTCTGCTGTCGCAAAATCAGGATCCGAGAAGCGAAGGAGTGGGCGCATGAGCAGACCGCTTGTTCTGAAAAATGTCCGCGTTCTCGACCCGTCGCGTAATCTCGATGAAATCGGCGCGATCATCGTCGGGGAAGACGGCCGCATTCTCGCTTCCGGTGCGGCAGCCGCAAACCAGGGCGCTCCGGACGGAGCAGACGTGAGAGACTGCACCGGTCTTGTTGCGGCACCCGGTCTTGTCGATGCACGCGTCTTCGTGGGTGAACCGGGTGCCGAGCATCGGGAAACCATCGAATCCGCCAGCCGTGCAGCGGCTGCCGGCGGCGTTACCAGCTTCATCATGATGCCGGACACCGATCCCGTTCTTGACGACATTGCCCTTATCGAATTCGTGAAGAAGACCGCCCGCGACAAGGCCCTTGTCAATGTTCACCCCGCTGCGGCGCTGACGCGTGGCCTGAAGGGCGAAGAGATGACGGAGATCGGCCTTCTGCGGGATGCAGGTGCCGTCGCCTTCACCCAAGGGCGCCATGCCTTGGCAGACACGCAGGTTCTTCGCCGTGCGATGACCTATGCGCGGGAATTTTCTGCGGTGATCGCCCTCGAAGCGCGCGACCCTTATCTCGCCGTCAACGGCGTCATGAATGAAGGTCTGTTCGCAAGCTGGCTTGGCCTGTCCGGTTCGCCGCGTGAGGCCGAACTCATTCCGCTGGAGCGCGATCTGCGCATTGCCGGACTGACAAAGGCCGCCTACCACGCCGCCAAGATTTCCGTGCCTGAATCGGCAGAAGCCATACGCCTTGCGCGCCAGCGCGGCGTCAACGCAACCAGCGCGATTTCGATCAACCACCTCTCGCTCAATGAAAACGACATCGGCGAGTATCGCACCTTCTTCAAGCTCTCGCCGCCGCTGAGAACCGAGGATGACCGTCAGGCCATGGTGGATGCGCTGGCAAATGGCACAATCGATATCATCGTCTCCTCGCACGATCCGCAGGATGTCGATACCAAGCGCCTGCCCTTTGCCGATGCGGCGGATGGTGCCATCGGCCTTGAAACCATGCTGGCGGCAGCTCTGCGTCTCCATCACGCAGATCGCGTCCCGCTGATGCGCCTCATCGATGCCATGTCCACGCGCCCAGCCGAGATTTTCGGCCTAGATGCGGGAACGCTGAAACCCGGCGCCAACGGCGATATCGTGCTGATCGATCTGGATGAACCCTGGATCGTTGCAAAAGAATCGCTTCTTTCGCGATCCAAAAACACGCCTTTCGAAGACGCACGCTTCAGCGGTCGGGCAGTTGCCACCTATGTTGCGGGCCGTCTGGTCTATTCCGTTTAAGGAGCACTTGCGCATGTCGGAACTTTTCAGCTGGGAAATCACGCTCCCCCTCGCCTTGGCTTCCTTGGCCATGGGTTATCTGCTGGGTTCCATTCCCTTCGGTCTGCTGCTGACCAAGGCAGCCGGCATGGGAGACATTCGCTCCATCGGATCCGGCAATATCGGCGCAACGAATGTCCTGCGCACCGGCAACAAGAAGCTGGCCCTCGCCACGCTTCTCCTCGATGCCTTCAAGGCAACCGCAGCGGCGCTGATGGCCGCCGCGCTCTGGGGACCGGAGGCCGGCCTGCTCGGTGGTTTTGCAGCCTTTATCGGCCATCTTTTTCCGGTCTGGCTTGGCTTCAAGGGCGGCAAGGGTGTCGCCACCTATATCGGCACACTTCTGGGTGTCGCGCCCGGCATGGTACTTGTATTTGCATTTTTGTGGCTGACGGTTGCAAAGCTCAGCCGCTACTCTTCTTTATCGGCGCTGGTCGCCACTCTTTTGATCCCCGTCGTGCTGTGGCTCGTCGGGGAACCTAAAGCCGCTTTGGTCATGGCCATCATGACCGTCATTACGTATTTGAAGCATAAGGCCAACATCGAGCGTCTGATCAACGGAACAGAAAGCAAGATCGGCCAGAAGGGATAATGGCACCGTGTCCTCCGGCAGCGCGAATCGGAGGGGGGTTGCACTGACGGACGCTCAACGGATTGCCTGGCTCAGGCTGATCCGCAGCGATAACGTTGGTCCGTCAACCTTCCGCGACCTCATCAATCATTTCGGGTCGGCAGATGCCGCCCTGGCCGCCATTCCCGAAATGTCCCGCCGTGGCGGCGCCTCGCGCGCCATCCGCATTGCCACCGTCGAAGAGGCCGAACGGGAACTCGATTTTGCCCGCCGCTTCAAGGCAAAACTCGTCGGGATCGGCGAGCCGGAATATCCGCCAGCGCTGCGACAGATCGACGGCGCGCCGCCGCTTCTGGCAATGAAGGGGGACTTCTCCGCCGCCTTGCGCCCCTCCCTCGGCGTCGTTGGCTCACGCAATTCCTCCATCAGTGGATCAAAGATTGCAGCAATGTTCGCTCGCGATTGCGGACGTGCCGGCTATACCATCACGTCAGGGCTTGCGCGGGGCATCGATACCGCCGCCCATCGTGCCAGCCTCGATACGGGCACCATTGCCGTTCTGGCCGGGGGCCTTGATCAGCCCTATCCGCCGGAAAACATTCCGCTGCTTGGCGAGATAACTGGAGGCTGCGGCCTTGCGGTGAGTGAAATGCCGTTTGGCTGGGAGCCACGCGCCCGCGATTTTCCCAGGCGCAACCGTATCATCGCCGGCATATCGCTCGGTGTCGTTGTGATCGAAGCCGCGCAGCGCTCCGGCTCCCTGATTACGGCGCGAATGGCGGGTGATTTCGGGCGACTGGTCTTTGCCGTTCCGGGCTCCCCGCTTGATCCGCGTTGCCATGGCACCAATGATCTGCTGAAAAACGGTGGCATTGTCACCACCAGTTCCCAGGACATTCTGGAAGCGCTTGCCCCGATTTCTCAACTCGACCTGTTCGATGCACCGTCCATCAAGGAACCCACGGAAGAAGGGCCGTCGCCATTGATGCAGCCGCTCGATGAAAGTGACCGCACGCGCATTGCCGCAGCCCTTGGCCCAACGCCGGTTGAAATCGACGACATCATTCGCCACACCGAGCTTCCAGCATCCACAGTCTACCTGGTTCTGCTGGAACTCGATCTGGCCGGACGTCTTCACCGACATCCGGGCGGCATGGTGTCAATCTCCATGTCGGCGTGACAGCGGCTTGCGCCCTGCGTGCAAGTCCCCTGCTTCCAGATAGGCCATCTCAATAAGATAGGCGAGCATATCGGCTCCCTCGTTGCGGGCAACCTGCTGTAGCTGACCCAACATCTGACGAATATAGGCGACATTTGCGCGCCACTCCTCAGTTTCCTCCGACTTACGAGTCCGCTGCACCATTCAAACCTCACAAAATTTCAATAAATTAAATACACTCTTGACGCGCAGTGTTATACATACACACGCAAACTGACATTTTTTATTCTAGATTGCAAGAATCATTCAAGCTCGCAAAGGTTGCATTTGCCAAAGCTGCAAAAATGAGGCTCCCCCCTTGACCGCAAGCAAAAGGCCCTCCATGTCGGGAGGTCAGATTCAGGCGGAAGCACTTTTCCCCGCCCTCCTCGTGCGTTTCAGAGAAAAAAAATGAATGTTGTTGTCGTAGAATCTCCTGCCAAGGCCAAGACGAT
Organism: Affinirhizobium helianthi; assembly: GCF_042680945.1. Lineage (NCBI taxonomy): Bacteria > Pseudomonadati > Pseudomonadota > Alphaproteobacteria > Hyphomicrobiales > Rhizobiaceae > Affinirhizobium > Affinirhizobium helianthi. The sequence goes on from NZ_JBHUEQ010000027.1 coordinate 15,491, forward strand.
CAACAAATATCTTGGCTCAGGCTTCAAGGTTCTCGCGTCTTTCGGCCATGTGCGTGATCTGCCCGCCAAGGATGGCTCGGTCCTGCCGGATCAGGATTTCGAGATGTCCTGGGAAGTGGACAGTGCCTCTGCCAAACGGATGAAGGATATTGCCGATGCCGTGAAGGGATCGGACGGACTGTTTCTCGCGACCGACCCTGATCGTGAAGGGGAAGCGATTTCTTGGCACGTTCTGGATCTTCTGAAAAAGAAGAAGGTTATTGGCGACAAGCCGGTCAAGCGTGTGGTGTTCAACGCCATCACGAAGAAAGCCGTTCTGGATGCCATGGCCAATCCACGCGATATCGATATTGCGCTGGTGGATGCCTATCTGGCCCGCCGTGCGCTGGATTACCTTGTCGGCTTCAATCTTTCACCCGTGCTCTGGCGCAAATTGCCCGGCGCCCGCTCAGCCGGTCGTGTTCAGTCTGTCGCGCTTCGCCTGGTCTGCGACCGCGAGTCCGAGATCGAACGCTTTGTGCCGGAAGAATACTGGAATATTTCTGCCCTGTTGAAGACACCGCGCGGCGATACCTTCGAGGCACGACTTGTTTCAGCCGATGGCAAGCGCTTGCAGAGCCGTGGCGTCAAGAACGGCGAGGATGCAAGCCGCCTGAAGAGCCTGCTGGAGGGTGCCGCCTACACGGTTGAATCGGTCGAAGCAAAGCCGGTCAAGCGCAACCCAGGCCCTCCCTTCACAACCTCTACCTTGCAGCAGGCCGCCTCTTCAAACCTTGGTTTCTCGGCATCGCGCACCATGCAGGTCGCCCAGAAACTGTATGAGGGCGTGGATATCGGCGGCGAGACGGTCGGCCTCATCACCTATATGCGTACCGATGGCGTGCAGATGGCACCGGAAGCCATCGATGCTGCCCGCCGCGCCATTGGCGATCAGTTTGGCGAACGTTACCTGCCGGAAAAGGCACGCTTCTATTCCACCAAGGCCAAGAACGCGCAGGAAGCCCACGAGGCCATTCGCCCGACAGATTTCAATCGCTCGCCGGATAAGGTTCGCCGCTTCCTGGATGGTGACCAGCTTCGCCTTTACGAACTCATCTGGAAGCGTGGCATCGCCAGCCAGATGGCCTCTGCCGAGATGGAGCGCACGACGGTTGAAATCCTGGCTGCCAACGGCAGCGATCGCGCCAGGCTGCGTGCCGTAGGGTCGGTCGTGCGTTTCGATGGCTTCCTTGCAGCCTATATGGATACGCGCGAAGAAGGTGAGAGCAGCGAGGACGAGGAAGACGGCCGCCTGCCGGAAATCAACGCACGCGAGAAGCTGGACAAGTCCAAGGTCAATGCAAGCCAGCATTTCACCGAGCCGCCGCCGCGCTATTCCGAAGCCTCCCTCATCAAGAAGATGGAAGAGCTTGGCATTGGTCGCCCGTCCACCTATGCCGCCACGCTGAAGACATTGAGCGATCGCGAATATATCGTCATCGAAAAGCGTAAGCTGCTTCCCCATTCCAAGGGCCGTCTTGTAACGGCCTTCCTGGAGAACTTCTTCACGAAATATGTCGAATACGATTTCACTGCCGATCTGGAAGAGAAGCTCGACCGCATTTCTGCGGGAGAACTGAACTGGAAGCAGGTCCTGCGTGATTTCTGGCAGGACTTTTTCTCGCAGATCGAGGAAACCAAGGAACTGCGAGTCACCAATGTTCTGGACGCCTTGAATGAAGCACTGGCACCGCTCGTCTTCCCGAAGCGGGAAGATGGAAGCGATCCGCGCATCTGCCAGGTCTGCGGCACCGGAAATCTTTCGCTCAAGCTTGGCAAGTACGGCGCCTTCGTTGGCTGCTCCAACTATCCGGAGTGCAATTTTACGCGCCAGCTATCCTCGGATGGTGGGGAAACGGAAGCTGCGGCGCTGAACGAACCGAAAGCTTTGGGCGCTGATCCGATGACAGGAGAGGAACTCACCCTTCGCTCCGGTCGTTTTGGTCCCTACATCCAGCGGGGCGAGGGGAAGGAAGCCAAGCGTTCTTCCCTGCCGCGTGGCTGGAAGCCGGAAGATATCGATCATGAAAAGGCGCTGGCGCTCATCAACCTGCCGCGCGATGTGGGCCAGCATCCCGAAAGCGGTAAAATGATTTCTGCTGGCCTGGGACGCTACGGACCCTTCCTCCTGCACGATGGCACCTATGCCAATCTCGAAAGCATTGAGGATGTGTTCAGCATCGGGCTCAACCGCGCTGTCACCGTGTTGGCAGACAAGCAAAGCAAGGGTCCGGGCCGCGGCAGAACTGCTGTTGCTGCACTTAAGGAATTGGGTGAACATCCCGATGCTGGTGGTGCCATTACAGTGCGTGAAGGCCGCTACGGCCCTTACGTAAACTGGGGTAAGGTCAATGCCACCTTACCTAAGGGCAAGGACCCGCAAAGCGTAACGCTGGAGGAAGCACTTGCGCTGATCACCGACAAGGCTGGTAAAGCCCCGGCAGCCAAGGCTGGCGCAAAGGCGAAGTCGGCCAAGGCCAAGGGCAGCGCCAAGGCATCCACGGGCGACGAAAAGCCTGCCAAGAAGGCCGCTGCCAAAACCAAAACCGCTGCCAAACCCAAGGCAGCCGCCAAAAAGAAGAAGACTGATACGTGACGAAGAAACCGCGCGAAGACAGAAAATCCATGCCTCCCAGCCGCAAGGCTGCCCTTCGCGCGGAACTTGCTGCCTCCGGTGACAAATCCATCATCGTGCAGGGCGTGGTGCCACCGCGCGAAATTCTGCTTCAATTCATCGCGGACAACCCTGATCGCGCCTCGAAGCGTGAGATCGCCAAGGCCTTCGGCCTGAAGGGTGAAACGCGGGTCGAACTGAAAGATCTATTGCGCGATCTGGAAGACGAAGGCCTCTTGCAGAAGAGCCGCAAATCGCTTGTCCGGCCAGGTGCATTACCGCCCATGACGGTGCTGGACATCACCACGCGGAACAAGGATGGCGAACTCATTGCACGCCCAGCCGAATGGCTGGAAGAAGCCGGGGTAGCTCCCGCTGTTCTCATCCGCCAGTCGTCCGATCAGCGCGGAAAGGGCAAGACACCGGCGGCGGGTCTCGGAGACCGGGTTCTTGCCAAGATTTTCCCCAATAAGGACCGTAGCGGCCCCGCCTACACGGCCCGCGTCGTCAAGATCATCGATAAGCACCGCAACGCGGCACTTGGCGTGATCCGCATGATGCCGGAGGGCGGCGCTCGGCTTCTGCCCATTGATCGGCGTGGCGAAGAAATGCAGATCGCAGCGTCCGACCTCGGCGATGCGAAGGACGGCGATCTCATCGAAGCCGATGTGTTGCGCGGCAATCGTTTCGGCCTCACACGGGCGAAGGTTCTATCGGTCGTCGGCTCTGTCGCATCCGAGAAGGCGATTTCCATGATCGCCATCTACTCGCACGGCATTCCGCACATCTTCCCGCAATCGGTCATGGATGAGGCCGAAGCGGCAAAGCCTGCCAGTATGGTGAAACGTGAGGATTGGCGTCATGTGCCACTCGTGACCATCGATCCGGCCGACGCAAAGGACCATGACGATGCCGTCTATGCGGAGGATGATCCTTCGCCAGACAATCCGGGCGGCGTGATCGTGACTGTCGCAATTGCCGATGTGTCCGACTATGTCCGCACGGGATCCCAGCTGGATCGAGAAGCCCTGAAGCGCGGCAACTCGGTCTATTTCCCGGATCGGGTTGTGCCGATGCTGCCGGAGCGCATTTCCAACAACCTCTGCTCATTACGCGAAGGCGAAGACCGGCCGGCGCTGGCGGTTCGCATGACCTTCTCCAAGGAAGGACGCAAAGCCAGTCACACGTTCCATCGCATCATGATGAAAAGTGCCGCCAAGCTTTCCTACCAGCAGGCTCAGGCGGCCATTGACGGCAAGCCTGACGACAAGACGGCCCCCCTTCTCGAGCCGATCCTGAAGCCACTCTGGCACGCTTACGAAATCATGAAGCGCGGGCGCGACCGCCGCCAGCCACTTGAGCTTGATATGCCGGAGCGAAAGATCCTGCTGAAGCCTGACGGCACGGTGGATAAGGTCATCATTCCAGAGCGTCTGGATGCCCATAAGCTGATCGAAGAAATGATGATCCAGGCGAATGTGGCGGCTGCCGAAACGCTGGAGAAGAAGAAGCAACCGCTGATCTATCGCGTCCATGATGCGCCGTCGCTGGCCAAGCAGGAAGTGTTGCGCGAATTTCTGGCGACTCTCGGCATTCCCTTGGCCAAGGGCGGGCAGGTGCGAGCCAACTCCTTCAATGGCATTCTGGCGAAGGCTTTCGATACGCCGCATCAGGTCATGGTCAACGAAATGGTGCTGCGCAGCCAGAGCCAGGCCGTCTACAGCCCGGATAATATCGGGCATTTCGGCCTCAATCTGATGAAGTATGCCCACTTCACCTCGCCCATTCGCCGCTATGCGGATTTGATCGTTCACCGTGCACTTGTCGGCTCGCTTGGCCTCGGTGAAGGCGCCATTACGCCGGAAGAAGAGGCGCAACTGGATGATATCGCGGCGGAGATTTCCACCTTCGAACGCCGCGCCATGGCCGCAGAGCGCGATACGATCAACCGGTTGATCGCGCACCATCTGGCAGAACGTGTTGGCCAGGAATTCGAAGGGCGCGTGTCCGGCGTGACCAAGGCGGGACTATTTGTCACGCTTCCAACCTATGGTGCTGATGGCTTTGTGCCGGTATCCACCTTGGGTACGGATTACTTCGTATATGATGAAGCACGACAGGCTCTCATCGGAGAGCGACACGGTCTGGGCTTCCAGCTGGGTGATTCCGTGGATGTGCGGCTGGCAGAGGCTATTCCGCTTGCTGGCGCGCTGCGTTTTGAAATGCTGAGCGAGGGCCAGAAGATGGGCTCTTCCATGCGCTCCTTCCACAAGTCCGGAAGGCGTGGGCGGTCAGCACCAAAGAAGCCAGGAACTCGCCCACCCCGCAGAGGGCGCTAATCCCATACATGTGGGGAACCTGGCGGTTTACACGAGGTTCGCCCATAGCGGTTGGAGATAGAATGATGAACGGTCAAAACAGCTCCGCTCAATCCACCAAAACCATGCGCTTCGGTGGCGGCGAAGAGGCTGAGCGCAATCTGGGACAATCCATCAAGCGTGGCATGCGCTGCACCTGTCCGAAATGCGGCGAAGGCAAGCTGTTCAGGGCTTTTCTGAAGCCAGTTGATAACTGCGCTGTCTGCGGCGAGGATTTTACGCCCCAGCGGGCAGACGACCTTCCTCCGTATCTGGTCATAGTGATTGTAGGCCACGTGGCGCTTGCTGGCTTTATGCTAACGGATTTGAAGTGGCAGGTTTCCATGTGGACGCACCTCGCCGTCTGGGTGCCCGTCACCATCATCATGAGCCTGCTGATGATACAGCCGATCAAAGGTGGCGTTATCGGCCTGCAATGGGCAGTGAAGATGCATGGCTTTGGCGGCAAAGACGATTCCGTCGATGACGGTCGCGGCGGGCCAGTGGATTAACCTCGCCGCATTCCGCAATCATTTTGGTGCGCCGTTCTGCCAAACAACATTCTGGTTGAACAGCGGTACAGTGGAAATTGCCATCTTGGCTGAACCATCCACCACTTGCCTCGAATGCACGAGGTAAACGAGGGTATTGTTTTCCTTGTCGTAGATGCGGTTCACCACGAGCTTCTTCCAGATCAGCGACATACCCTGCTTGAACACCTCTTCCCCGCCTTTGGAGAGGTCGATATCGCCGATCTCGATCGGACCGGTCTGGCGGCAGGCGATGGAATTGTTGGAAGGATCTTCGAACCAGTTGCCGTTTTTGAGGCGATCCAGCATGCCGCGATCGAAATAGGTCACATGGCACGTTACACCCTTGACCTTGGGATCGGTCATGGCATCCACAATAATGTCATTGCCCATCCAGTCGACGCCGACTTTGCCCACCACATCCGCAACAGCGGGCGCGGCAGTTGTTACCGCAAGGGCCAGAGCGGCTGCGAAAAAGCTAACAGAGCGCATGGAGGGGTCTCCCGATTGAACAATCTGCTTCAGAGATAAGCACAGCTCGCATGTTTACAAGTTTTCGTGACACCGCCATTGACGCAATGGAGGATCCGGGCAAGTTTGACCGCAGCGGTATTCCGTCCGGGAATGCTTAAAAACAAAGAGCTAGAACGTTGTCGTGTTTCTATGCGAAACGAGAACGCTCTAGCCGGAAATGCTCTGGCGGCCCGCCCTCAGCCCGCAATCAGCGCCAGCCACTCATCCTCGTCCATAACGGTGACGCCGAGTTCCCGAGCCTTGTCGAGCTTTGATCCGGCCCCCGGCCCCGCCACCACATAATCCGTCTTTTTGGAAACGGAGCCTGCCACCTTGGCGCCAAGGCTCTCGGCTCTCGCCTTCGCTTCCTCTCGCGTGAACTTTTCCAGTGAGCCGGTGAAGACAACCGTCTTGCCCACAACCGGGCTATCGGCAGCCACGGCCTGCTGCATGGCCTGTGGCCGAACTTCCTGCAACAGGCGGGAAATCACCTCGACATTACGCGGCTCCTTGAAGAATTCGACAATAGCCCGCGCCATCACCTCGCCAATGCCTTCGATGCTGTTCAGATCCTCCCAGGCATCGCCTTTCAGGCTTGCTGCCTGCTGCATGGCTGCTTCAAAGGCTTCATAGCTGCCATAGGATCTCGCCAGCAGCTTGGCCGTCGTTTCCCCCACGTGGCGAATGCCGAGCGCGAAAATGAAGCGGTTCAGCGCAATCTCGCGTCGATTATCAATCGCCTCATAGAGCTTGCGGACACTCACACGGCCAAAGCCCTCGATGTTTTCCAGCTTGGTCAGGGATTGGTCCTGTCGCTTCTGCAGCGTGAAGATATCCGGCGCGGTGCGAATTTGCAGTGCTGGGTCTTCCGCCTCGAAAAAGAAATCGATCTGCTTGGAGCCAAGGCCCTCGATATCGAATGCATTGCGCGAAACGAAGTGTTTCAAATGCTCCACCGCCTGCGCACGGCAAACAAATCCGCCCGTGCAGCGCGTGACAGAATCGAGCCGCCCGGTTTTCTCGTTTCGCTCACGCACGGCATGGCTGCCGCAAACCGGGCACTTTCTCGGAAACTCATAGGGCTTCGCGTCAGACGGACGCTTCTCCAGCACCACGTCCAGCACCTGGGGAATGACATCCCCTGCCCGCTGCACGATCACCGTATCGCCGATGCGTATGTCATGCTCTTCCGGTCGGATGCGGTCGCCGGAATTGCCGATACCTTTGATATAGTCTTCGTTATGCAGGGTTGCATTGGTCACAACCACGCCGCCAACAGTGATCGGCGTCAGACGCGCCACCGGCGTCAATGCGCCCGTGCGGCCAACCTGAATGTCGATATTCTCGACCGTTGTGAACGCCTGCTCCGCCGGAAACTTATGTGCTGTCGCCCAGCGCGGACTGCGAGAGCGGAAGCCCAGGCGCTCCTGTAGAGCCAGATCATCCACCTTGTAGACAACACCATCGATATCGTAATCCAGATCAGGCCGCTTCAGGCCAATGTCCCGGTAGTGGTCAAGAATATCGGAAACCTTGCTCAGCCGCTTCATCAGCGGGTTTACCGGAAAGCCCCAACCCCGAAACGTCTCCACCATTCCCATCTGGGTGTTCGCAGGCATTTCCGACATTTCGCCCCAGGCATAGGCGAAGAAGCGAAGATTGCGGCTCGCTGTCACCTTCGGATCAAGCTGCCGCAACGAGCCGGACGCCGTATTGCGAGGGTTCACATAGGTCTGCTTGCCCTCGGCCTCCATCTGCTTGTTGAGCGCGAAGAAATCGCTCTTCGACATGTAGACTTCGCCGCGCACCTCCACCACAGCAGGCGCCCCAGCAGGCAGCTGCTGCGGAATTTCCTTGATGGTGCGAATATTGGCCGTCACATTCTCGCCTGTCGTGCCGTCGCCACGCGTCGCGGCACTTACCATTTTACCGTTCTCATACCGAATGGACATGGAAAGACCGTCGATCTTAGGCTCGGCGGTGAAGGCAATGGATTCGTCCGGCAAACGACCGAGGAAGCGATAAACGGAGCCGACGAAATCCTGCACATCCTCGTCGGAGAACGTATTGTCCAGCGACAGCATGGGACGCGCATGAGTAATCTGCGCAAATGCAGAAGCGGGCGCAGCTCCAACCCGCTGCGAAGGGCTATCCGCCCGCACAAGAGCGGGAAAACGCGCCTCAATGGCATCATTCCGGCGCTTGAGGGCATCGTAATCGGCATCGGAAATTTCAGGCTTATCGCCTGCGTGATAGAGAACATCATGCCGCGCAAGCTCCGCCGCCAGAAAGGCCAGTTCAGCCTTGGCCTGCTCTTCAGTCAACGTTTCGACAGCCATTTGTTCAGCCGACATATTCAAAACTCCACTGCCAGACGGGACGGCGATTTTTCACAGATCTCTTAGCTCAAAGAATGGAGTAGCCAAAACAGATTCACAGCGCGGCCCTTCCCCGTTTCACAGCCTTTCACATCTTCGCTCACGCAAGCGTTTTTGTGGAAGGCTTCAGTTGGCGGAAAGTTTTCTAGACTTTTGTGCAACGCAACACCAAAAGAAGAACCGGATACTCAGGATTTCATTGGAGGCTAAAATGAACCGCTGGCGCGATAACGGCTTGCACTATGGACGAGTTACGCGGCTGCTGCACTGGGCCATGGCAGCCTTGTTTGCCTGGCAGTTTCTTGGCATGGGCTTGAGGCTCGCTTTGGGCAGAACCCCGCTCGTCAGCTTCTTCGTTGGCACCCACGCCTCCATCGGCTTGCTACTAATGTTTCTCGCTGCACTGCGCGCTCTTTGGGGCATTTTCAACCTGAGAAACCGCCCTGCGCATGGGACAGGATGGATCGGTGCAGCTGCCCGGCTTGGCCACCTCGCGCTTTACGCGCTCATTCTCTGCGTGCCGCTGCTGGCAATCCTGCGTGCCTATGGCTCACAGCGCGGCGCGACCTTCTTCGGCATTCCGATCATTCCCGGTGCACCGCAAAAACTGGAGTGGATGGTATCACTCGGCAATGCCGCCCACGGCCTTCTGGCATGGGCGCTGCTTGCACTTGTCGCCGGGCACATCGCCATGGTCTTTATCCATCGTCACGTGTGGAAGGACGATGTCTGGGCCAGAATGGCTGGACGACAGCTTCAGGCGGCTGAATAAGCTTAAACGCTGCCTGCCAGCAGGCGCGCAGCAGCGGCCCTTGCCTCATCCGTCACGGAAGCGCCCGCCAGCATGCGGGCGATTTCCTCAGTGCGATGCTCAGCAGACATGGTGGCAACGCGCGTGGCGATCTTGTCCGAACCTTCGACCGGCCCTTTCGAGATCAACAGATGCGTGGCAGCCCGTGCCGCAACCTGCGGAGCATGGGTTACTGAAAGGACCTGAACCTTATCGGAAAGCCGTTTCAACCGCTGGCCAATAGCATCCGCGACGGCCCCGCCGACGCCCGTATCAATCTCATCGAACACCAGCGTCGGCGCAGAACCGCGATCCGCCAGAGCCACCTTCAATGCCAGAAGGAAACGCGAAAGCTCGCCGCCAGAAGCCACCTTCATGATCGGCCCCGGCCGCGTGCCAGGGTTCGTCTGCACATGGAATTCCACGACATCAATGCCTTCGGCGCTCGCTGAATCCGGATCCGCCGTGACATTCACCATAAAGCGAGCCCGTTCCAGCTTAAGGGCTGGAAGCTCAGCCATGACCGCATCGGCAAGCGTGCCTGCGCCCTTCTGCCGCTTGGCGGACAGAGCAATGGCTGCCTCGTCGAACGCAGCCTGCGCAGCGGAGGCCGCACGCTGCAGCTCGCCAAGGCGCTCTTCTCCGGCATCCAGATCGGCAAGATCAGCCACCATCTTTTCCGCCAGAGCAGGAAGATCGGCAACGGCAACCGAATATTTGCGACCGGCAGCGCGTAGGGCGAACAGGCGTTCTTCAACCCGCTCCAGCTCACGCGGATCGAATTCCGTGCGCCGCAGCGCCGCTTCCGCCTCCATCTGCGCATTGGATAAGTTATCCAGCGCAGTATCGAGCAGCTGCACCGTTTCTTCCAAAAGGCCCGGTGCCTCATGACTCTTTCGCTCAAGACGACGAACCAGAGACGCAATCAGCGGCACGGGCGACGAACTGCCGTTCAGGAAATCGCAGGCCTCCGCAATGTCACCTGCAATACGCTCGGATTTCTGCATCCGGGCACGCTGTTCTGCAAGTTCATCTTCCTCGCCGTCGCGTGGGCTCAAGCCCTCCAGCTCCTCGACGGAGGCACGCAGATAGTCAGCCTCGCGGGCAGCAGCCTCGACGCGCGCTCTGTGCGTTTTCAGATGCCGCTCCGCCTCGCGCCAGTTGCGGTAAAGCTCGCCGACACGAGCAACGTCATCGGTCAGTCCGGTGAAGGCGTCCAACAAAGCGCGATGGGCATCGATATCCACCAGCGCACGATCGTCGTGCTGGCCATGGATTTCGACCAGCAACTGCCCTGCCTGACGCATCATCTGCACGCTCACGGGCTGATCGTTGATGGATGCCTTAGTGCGACCATCCGCCGATTGTACCCGGCGGAAAATCAGATCGCCCTCATCATCTAGTCCGTTCTCTCGCAGAAGAAGACGCGCAGGATGGTGGTTCGGCACATCGAAAACCGCCGTCACCTGACCCTTGTCGATGCCGTGGCGAACCAACCCGCCATCACCACGCCCACCCAATGCCAGCGAAAGACTATCCAGCAGAATGGATTTCCCTGCTCCGGTCTCACCGGTGAGAACAGAGAGGCCCTTCTCGAAGGACAGGTCAAGCCGCTCGATCAATACGATATCGCGGATCGACAACTGAATGAGCATGGTCTTCCTATTTCAGATCAGGCGCCGATAAGCTTCTTGCCAGCACGGGAAATCCAGGAACCGCGATTTTCGCGGGGCTCAAGTCCGCCGCCCTGCAGTAGCTTGAACGAATCGGCGTACCACTTGCTGTCAGGATAGTTCTGCCCCAGGACAGCGGCAGCTGTCTGTGCTTCTTCCTGCACGCCCATGGCATAGTAAGCTTCCACCAGACGGGCGAGCGCCTCTTCAACCTGATTCGTATTGCCGTAATTTTCAACGACGGTGCGGAAACGCTGGATGGCAGCAAGATATTCCTTGCGCTCAAGATAATAACGCCCAACCTGCATTTCCTTGCCGGCCAGCTGGTCGCGTGCATAGCGGATCTTCGCCTGCGCGTCCTCGACATATTCCGACTTGGGATGGTTATCGATGACCTTCTGCATCGCTTCAATCGTGTTGCGCGCCGGCTTCTGGTCCTGCGTTACATCCGGGATCTGCTTGGCATAGGACAGGCCAACGAGATATTGCACATAGGCGCTATCTTCCGAGCTTGGATACTGCTTCAGGTAACGATTACCCGTTGCCACCGCCTCATCGTTACGACCGAGCCTGTATTTCGTGAAGGTGCTCATCACAAGCGCCTTACGCCCCCATTCCGTGAACGGGTTCTGCTTGTCGATGGAATCAAACTTGCGGCTGGCTTCAGCCAGATTACCGGCCTTCATATTGGCCAGACCCTGATTGTAGAGCTGCTCCGGCGGATCGGTTGCCAGACCGAGCTTGGTAATATCGATATCCGGATCTGACTGGCACGAGGTTATCAGCGATGCTGTGCTCACCAAAGCCAGGGACACCAATGCAACCCGCACAGTGTTCCTCATTCCGAAAGATATAGACTCAGTCATTCGACAGTTCCCGATTGCCACGCGCTCTTTCAGCGACCGCCCCAATTGGCGTTCTAGCCATATAAGAAGCCAGAGGCCAACGCAATGATGCTGCTTTGACGCAATTTTGTGGCAATCTCAACAGCTCCTCAAAACAAAAAGGCCGCCCAAGGCAGGCGGCCCCTTTAAAATTGACGATGAGATTGGCTTAGCCAACCCAAGGCGCAAATTCTGGAACGTTTACCGCAACGAATTCGCGTGCGCGGACACGCTGGCTGCGCACCGGCGCCTCGACCACTTCGTAAGCCGTCCGGTCGCTCAGCAGTGCCTTCAATGCATTTGCATTCATCTTATGGCCGCCGCGATAAGAGCGGTAGCAACCGATGAACTGGGCACCAGCCATAGCCAAATCACCCACGGCATCCAAGGTCTTGTGGCGCACAAACTCATCCGCGTAGCGCAGCCCTTCGACGTTCACCACGGTATCGTCGTCGGAGATGACCACCGAATTTTCCAGCGATGAACCAAGTGCATAACCGGCGGCCCAGAGACGCTCCACATCGCGCATGAAACCGAAGGTCCGCGCACGGGAAAGCTCATCCCGGAAAACCTGCGCCGTCAGATCGCCCTTCCAGGACTGGCGACCGATGAGCGGCGTTTCAAAGTCGATCTCAACTTCGAAACGCGTACCGTCATAGGGGCGAAACTCGGACCAGGAGGCACCCGATTCGATGCGAACCGGCTTCAAAACACGGATATAACGGCGCTTCTCGCCAAGATTGACGATACCGACGCTTTCGATCGCTTCGATGAACGGGAACGAAGATCCGTCCATGATCGGCATTTCGGCACCGTCAACGTCAACCACCACGTTATCCAGACCAAGTGCGTAAAGCGCAGCCATAACATGTTCAACCGTCGCGACAGAACGCGCCAGCGAGGTGCCGAGAACCGTGCAAAGATCCGTATTGCCAACCTGAGAGGAAACAGCGCGATATTCGACCGTGGAGCCATCGGCAAAACTGCGGCTGAACACGATGCCAGTTCCGGCTTCAGCCGGCTGGAAGGTGATCGAGACCGGGCTGCCCGAATGAACGCCGATGCCGGAAAGCGTAACCGGTGCAGCGATCGTCGTTTGAAAACCCAAGAGTCCGATAGTCATTGTCTTTGCCTTCTTATCTTCCGCAATTCAGCGGAAGTCTGATCTGCCTGCCCCGCGAGCCGAGGTGATTCCGGGGGTATTTCTTATGCTGTAGATACGTCGGGAACTCCCGCAATCCAAATCACTGTTCATTTCGAATTGTTACGAATTCACAATTCACATGCACATTAGAGAACTCTTGCAAGCCATTTAAACATAAAGAAAAACCCGGGCTGATGGCCCGGGTTCTTCATTGTTGGCAAATTGTAACAATCAGGTCGACTGACGGCGCAGGAAGGCCGGAATTTCCAGCTGATCGTCATCGTGGTGATGCGGTGCAGCAACCGGACGGCCATGATCATCCAGATTGCCCCGACGCGGCGCATAGAGGCTGGCCTCAGGCGAAAGCGGGCGACGCTGCTGGGATGCAGCCGACGGTGCCGACGTCATTTCAGCGGCAACGGCCTCATCCTCTTCGCGACGGCCAAGCGAGTTGGTGATGCGCTTCAGAAGCCCCATCGGACCACGCTCTTCCTGTGCCTGATAGGCAGGCTGCGTCCGCTGATCGATTTCAGCCTTAACAACAGGCGGGAAATCTTCGACCTTCGGCATGCGAACCTGTTCAGCAGCCTGACGGATGATCGGAGCTGCAGGCTCCATTGGCTGCGGCGCCATGCGTGGAGCCGGTGCGGCTGCGATTGGCTGAGCCACAGGCTGAGCTGCAAAGCTTGGGGCCGGAGCGGCGTTGAAGCTTGGCGCAGGTGCAGCCGCAAAAGTGGAAGCCGGAGCAGAGGGCTGCAGAGGTGCAGCACGCGGAGCAACCGGCTCAACCGGAGCAGCGGCCTGGAACAGACGGCTCTGCGGACGGAACTCATCAGCTGCAGGTGCAGCGGCAGCAACCGGTGCCGGAGCAGGCTGCGGAGCTGGAGCGGCAGCCTGAGGAGCCGGGATGGAGAGTTCGCGCTCCATCTGGGCTTCAGCCTGACGGATGGTTTCTGCAACCGGGTCAACCGGCGTGATGCGGGGTGCCTGCGTCATTACAGGCTGAACTGCGGCCGGAGCCGGGGCAACGGCCGCGGAAGGACGGATAATTGTCTTCTGCGCGGTGCGCAGGTCCGAATCACGCCCATCATTGGCGTTGTGAGCGCGATCGATGCCGGTCGCCACAACGGAAACGCGGATGACGCCTTCAAGAGCCTCATCGAAGGTCGCGCCGAGGATGATGTTTGCATCCGGATCGACTTCTTCGCGGATACGGCTTGCAGCTTCGTCCACTTCGAACAGGGTCAGGTCGCGACCGCCGGTGATGGAGATCAGAAGACCCTGCGCACCCTTCATCGAGGTCTCGTCCAGCAGCGGGTTGGCAATTGCCGCTTCCGCAGCCTGCATTGCACGGCCCTCGCCCGAAGCTTCACCGGTACCCATCATCGCGCGGCCCATTTCGCGCATGACCGAGCGAACGTCAGCGAAGTCGAGGTTGATCAGACCTTCCTTGACCATGAGGTCGGTGATGCAGGCAACGCCCGAATAGAGAACCTGGTCAGCCATTGCGAAAGCATCGGCAAAGGTCGTCTTGTCGTTGGCGATACGGAACAGGTTCTGGTTCGGAATGATGATCAGCGTATCGACGGACTTCTGCAGCTCCTGAATACCCTGTTCGGCAAGGCGCATGCGGCGACCGCCTTCGAAGTGGAACGGCTTGGTTACAACGCCGACCGTCAGGATACCCTTGCTGCGGGCAGCCTGGGCAACAACGGGTGCTGCACCTGTACCCGTACCGCCGCCCATGCCGGCAGTCACGAAGCACATATGCGTGCTGCTGAGGTGATCCATGATTTCGTCGAGGCATTCCTCGGCAGCGGCGCGACCGACTTCCGGCTGCGAACCTGCGCCAAGACCTTCCGTAACCTGAACACCCATTTGAATGATGCGCTCAGCCTTGGACATCATGAGAGCTTGCGCGTCCGTATTGGCAACGACGAAATCGACGCCTTCCAGGCCCGCGGTGATCATGTTGTTGACAGCATTACCGCCGCCCCCGCCAACGCCGAAGACGGTGATCCGAGGCTTCAGCTCGGTGATATCCGGCTTTTGCAGCTTGATGGTCATATGAACCGTTCCTTCTTTCTCTGGCCGCCTCGCCAAGCGCGCCGATCCGTTCCATTACGCTGACACCCTTGCCCGAAGCTAAAGCGTCAAAAACTTTCCTTGAGCCACTGCCCCATGCGGGCAATCCGGCCACTTCCTCCACCAAGCGCGGACAAAAGCCCGCCCTGCCCGGCATGTGTTTCCATGTCCGCAACCTGCGGATAAATCAGCAGCCCAACCGCCGTCGAAAACGCCGGCCCCTTTGCCGCCGTCGGCAAACCGGAAACCCCCATGGGGCGACCAATGCGGACATTACGGGCAAGAATACGGCGGGCCGTTTCTGGCAGGCCGGTGAGCTGGCTGGCGCCACCCGTCAGCACCACGCGCTTGCCGACGATCGGGCTGAAACCTGATTTTTGAATGCGATCACGAATCAGTTCCAACGTCTCTTCCAGGCGCGCGCGCACGATTCGCGTCACCAGGGCGCGCGGAACCTGTGTCGGCTGATCGCGGTCATCTTCACCGATTGGCGGCACGGAAATGAGGTCGCGCTCGTCAGCGGCAGAGGCAATGGCAGATCCATGCACAACCTTCAGCCGCTCGGCATCTTCGATTCGCGTCGAGAGACCACGCGCCAGATCGGTCGTCACGTGATGACCGCCAATCCCGATGGCATCGGTATGAACCAGCTTGCCTTCCGCAAAAACAGAAATGGTCGTTGTGCCGCCGCCCATATCGATAGCCGCGCAGCCGAGTTCCACTTCGTCATCCACCAAGGCCGCAAGACCGCTTGCATAAGGTGTCGCCACCAGTCCTTCGACGGAAAGATGTGCGCGGTTGACGCATAGCTCAATGTTCTTGAGCGCCGCACGTTCAGCCGTCACCACATGCATATCGACGCCGAGGAGATCGCCATACATGGAAAGCGGATCACGTATGCCCTGCTCGCCATCCAGCGAAAAGCCAGTCGGCAGAGAATGAAGAACGGCACGATCATGGCGCAGGGACTGTTGGCTGGCAGCGACGAGCACCTTGCGCAGATCCGACGCCACCACTTCCTGCCCACCCAAATCGATGCTAGCTGTATAGACATCGCTGGTCAGACGACCGGCGGAGATATTCACGATGAGGCTGTCTACCGTTAGCCCCGCCATCCGCTCTGCCGCATCGACAGCAAGGCGAACAACACTTTCCACGGCGTCGAGATCGGAAATTACGCCAGACTTCACCCCACGCGAGCGCTGGTGACCAAGGCCGATGATCTCGATGCTGTGGGTACGATTCGGCAGGATTTCGCTTTCCTCACGAGGCGTCAGCCGCGCGATCATGCAGACAACCTTGCTCGAGCCGATATCCAGGACTGAAACGACATGCGACCGCTTGGACGAAAGCGGCTTCAAGCGCGGCAGACCCAATCCGGAAGATCCGAACAAACTCACGTCTGACCTCCAGCCTTTTTCAATGCCTTTGCCCGAGCGACCAACGCATCGGCGCGGCGCGCAGCTGCCCCTTCTGTCAGCCGAACAGTGGTGCGATCCGCCAAACGCAGATCGACAGACGCAATATCGCGCTCCAGAACACCCTGGCTCGATTCGTATTTCGTCAGGAAAGCCAGCGCTTCATCGATGCCTTCTTCCGGTAGCTTGATGATGACGCCATTGTTGAGATGCAGATCCCAGCGGCGACCCGCAACACGGACATAGGCCCGCACGCGCGAGCGGATATCCGGCCACTTCGCCATTTCATCTTTGAATCTTGCAGCAGCCGCCTCCGCGCCACGGCCAACGAAAAGCGGCAGCGAAGCGAACTTGTTGTCGCGCAACGGCGCAATCACACTGCCATTCCTCTCGATGAGGGAGAGGTTATCGCCGTGCTGCCATATGCCGAAGGCTTCCCGCTCCTTCAGGGTTACCTCAATCGTCTTCGGGTAAACCTTGCGAACTTCCGCATACTGAACCCATGGCAGCTTTGAGAGCTTCTGCCGGGCAGCATCCACATCCATGGCAACAAGCGAAGTCGTACCATCCAGCCCAAGCAACTGAAGAATATCGATTTCCGAGGTCTCGACATTGCCGGAAACCCGAACATTCTCAATAGCAAAACCGGCGGCTGCCGTTGTCGCCTGTGCAACATCGGCGGAATGACCACCCAATGACATGCCGTAAAGACCGACTGTGCCGAAGAAGAGAAAGACGGAAACAGTGCCCGTGTGGCGCGGAATATTGATACGGCCCGTCGCAAGGCTCACACAGAAGCGCACAATGCGACGCATGGGACGCGGAAGCACCATGCGCTCGTCACCGCCGACTCCACCAGCGGAGCGCCCAGCCTGCATCGACGCCCTTTTTCCGTTCATCGAGAACACGAAGCGTCCTCCACCATCCAGCGAACGAGATCACCGAAGCTGCGACCAGCATGCGCAGCCATTTCAGGCACCAGGGAGGTTGGCGTCATACCCGGCTGCGTGTTAATTTCCAGCCAGATGAGCTCGCCTTCTTCGGAAACGGTGTCATCGAAGCGGAAGTCAGAACGACTCACGCCACGGCACCCCATCGCCTGATGCGCCTTAACAGCCAGTGTTTGAATTTTTTGGTAAATATTTGGTGAAATTTCCGCCGGAATGACATGTTTGGAGCCACCAGCCGCATACTTGGCATCATAATCGTAGAAAGCGCCAGATAGCGGTACGATTTCCGTCACACCAAGGGCGACACCGTCCATGACACCGCAGGTCAATTCACGGCCAGCGATGTAGCGCTCGACCATGACACGATCACCGTAGCGCCACTCCGAAGAACCCAGAACCTGCGGCGGATGCGACTGCCCTTCCCGGACAATAACAACGCCGAAAGAAGATCCCTCCGTGACCGGCTTCACAACATATGGCGGCTCCATGGGGTGCTTGTTGCCAATCTCGAAGCGATTGATCTCCAGACCAGGAGCGACAGGAATACCAACCGCCGCCGCGACAGACTTCGCCCTCGCCTTATCCATGGCAAGAGCCGAGGCCAGAATACCGGAATGCGTGTAAGGAATCTCAAGATATTCAAGCACACCTTGAATAGCACCATCTTCGCCAAAGGGCCCATGCAAGGCATTGAACGCCACATCCGGGCGAAGATCCGAAAGCACTGCTGCGATATCACGACCGACATCAACACGAGTGACGCGATAGCCTTCCGCTTCAAGGGCGTCCGCACAGGCATTGCCGGAAGACAAGCTCACCGGACGCTCTGCGGAAAGACCACCCATCAGAACAGCCACATGCTTGCCACTCATTACGACACCTCAACTTGAAAAGCCGCGCACTACGGTTCGAAACTTGCGCGAGGCTGATTCCCCTCGCCCACCCATTAGAGCGCCAATATGGTTAACAAAACGTTTACTTTCGTTAATGGACCGAAGAAAACCGTTGTAAAACAAGCCGTTTTAGCAAGAAGAATAAGTGTCGGAAAATTTTTGTGATCGAATTTCAGCTACCAAATTACCCTTGAAGCGTGTCGCGATCTTTCAGATCCGCCTGACGCTTTAAGTCTTTGTTTTATCGCCTGTGGTCATCGCAGAACGCTGCTCACGTTCGCGCGCCGCACTCCAGCGATGCCAGGCTGAGAGTCCCTGCCCTCATTGCACTCAATAGACGCTACTCGGTAGTCTTTGATTCCGCCGGCGTTTTGCAGCCTAATTGAGGCACTGCACTGCTATTCATACATAACACCCTATGCGTCCGTGGCCGGACGGCTGCGGGATAAGCAGGAGGCTCACTTGAATCAGATTCTGAACAACAAAAAAGCCCGCGAAATCTCTGATTTCGCGGGCTTTTCTTAACTGGGAACAGGCTCACTCACCAGGGTGAATGTGATGCTTGGGGGAAGCGTTGCGTTCATTGAGAACAACTGCAACCCATCCACCAGCCACGATCAACACGGGCAAGCCGTAAAGGAAAAACAGTGTTGCGCCGTTCATGGTCTCAGACCTCCGAGCGTCCGTCTTGCCAGCAAATGTAATAGCATTGCCGCAAAAAGCCAAGTCAAAGTGGAAAATGCCACGGCAAGCGAAATGTTCCCGTTGCCGGAGGAGAGCGAGGTGGCAGGCGCTATGAAGCCAGCAGCTGCACAGGCTGTCGAGAGCCTGTCCAGCGCATTGGCCAAAAGCTTCGTCCGTTCATTGTGAACGAGGCTCATCGAAAGTCCTGCCTCAACCGCTTGTCACTCGGACGTCACTCCCTGGAACGGTCTTACCTCACGTCCGGGCATGAAGATGCCGAGACGCTTGATTTCCCATTCAAGCTTCACGCCGGAATGTTCGAAAACACGCTGACGAACAAGCTCGCCGAGATATTCGAGATCATAGCCGGATGCATGGCCGATATTGATCATGAAGTTGCAGTGCAGAGACGACATCTGCGCACCACCATTCATCAAACCGCGGCAACCAGCCTGATCGATCAATTCCCAGGCGGAATGGCCGGGCGGATTCTTGAAGGTGGAACCGCCGGTCTTTTCCTTCACTGGCTGCACCGTTTCGCGATGATGACGAACGGCATCCATCTCGCTGCGAATCTTTGCCTTCTCATCCGCATAGCCTTCAAAGACCGCATGCGTGAAGATAAGGTCATGAGCAACGGAAGAGTGACGATAGCTGTAACCCATATCGGCATTCGTCAGCACGTGCTTGTTGCCCTTGCGGTCAACCGCATGAACTTCCACCACGCGCGCCGCGGTCTCGCCACCGTTGGCACCGGCATTCATGCGCAGAGCTCCGCCGATCGAACCCGGAATACCGTAGTAGAAGGCAAAGCCACCGATATTGTGGTCCATGGCCATCGCCGCGATGTGCTTGTCCGGGCAGATTGCGCCCGCACGAATGCGGTTCTCACCAGCCAGCTCCAACCCGCCAAAGCCCTTGGCCGAAAGGCGAAGCACCACACCCGGAATACCGCCGTCACGCACAAGCAGGTTGGAACCCACGCCGACGACCGTCAACGGAACATCTTCCGGCAACAGCTTCAGGAAGGTGATGAGGTCTTCCGTATCGTGCGGCTGGAACATCAGTTCGGCAAGCCCACCGGCCTGGAACCATGTCACCCGGTCCATCGGCGCATCGGGCGTCAGCCGACCTCTCAATTCATTCACCCCCGGCCCTAATGAGGCCAGAAGCTTCTCCCCATTCACCTGCTTCATCAAGATTGTCCCGAAATGCTATCCAGTTCCTTGGGCAGGGTTGCTGCCCATTGTGTAATATTGCCAGCCCCCAGAAGAACCACGAAATCACCTGGCTTTGCAATGCTCGAAATAATACCTGGCAATGCAGTGGGTTCAGCCATGTAACGCGCGTCCCTGTGTCCTCCGGCGCGAATGCGCGAAACGAGCGCCTCGGAATTGATGCCCTCGATCTCATCTTCGCCCGCAGCATAGACCGGAGCGAGAATGATACTGTCAGCATCGTTGAAGCAGGTTACGAAATCCTCAAACAGGCTGGACAGGCGCGAATAGCGGTGCGGCTGATGGACGGCGATAATCCGCCCCTGGCAGCTTTCGCGCGCGGCACGCAGCACGGCTTTGATTTCAACAGGATGGTGGCCGTAATCGTCAAATACCGAAACCCCGTTCGAGGTGCCGGTCAGCGTGAAGCGGCGCTTTACGCCACCGAAAGCAGCAAGCCCTTTTCGAATGTCTTCCTCGGAGATACCAAGACGATTGGCAACAGCAACCGCCGCGGTCGCATTGGAAATGTTGTGACGGCCCGGCATTGGCAGGCTGAGATCCTTGAAGTGGAAAACGCGGCCTGTGCGACGGCGGCGAATCTCGATGTCGAAGATCGCACGCGTCCCATCCATGCGGATATTGGAGAAGCGCGCATCAGCCTGCGGATTTTCACCGTAGGTCACAATCTTGCGATCCTCGATCTTGCCAACCAGCTGCTGCACTTCCGGGTGGTCGATGCACAGCACGCCAAATCCGTAGAAGGGTACGTTCTCCACGAACTGCCGAAACGCCGCACGCACGGCATCGAAGCTGCCGTAATGGTCGAGATGCTCCGGGTCGATATTGGTAACAACCGCCACATCGGCAGGCAGCTTCAGGAAGGTGCCGTCCGATTCGTCGGCCTCAACGACCATCCACTCACCCTCGCCCATGCGGGCATTGGTGCCATAGGCATTGATGATGCCGCCATTGATCACGGTCGGATCAAGGCCGCCTGCCTCGAGCAGCGTAGCCACCATGGATGTGGTCGTCGTCTTGCCATGCGTGCCGCCAATGGCAATGGCATTGCGGAAGCGCATAAGCTCGGCCAGCATTTCCGCACGCCGTACAATGGGCAGGGACTTTTCGCGCGCGGCAATCAATTCCGGATTGTTCTTCTTGATTGCGGTGGACACCACAACCACTTCCGCATCGCCCAGATTATCGGCCTGGTGCCCCACGAAAACCGGAATGCCCTTGTCACGCAAGCGCTGAACATTCGCACTGTCCGACTGGTCGGAGCCCTGCACCCGGTGACCGAGGTTATGCAGCACTTCGGCAATGCCGCTCATGCCGATCCCGCCGATGCCAATGAAGTGGACGAGGCCAATTGCCTTCGGCATCTTCATGACTCTACTCCTTTATAAGTCGCAATATCCTGTCTGCCTGCGATAGCGATCACCAGGTCAGCAAGCAAGGCCGCAGCATTGGGGTGGCCTGCCTGTCTCGCAGCCAGCGCCATCTTTTCCAGCCGATCCGGCTCCTGCATGGCGCTGGAAATGATCTTCGCCAGTTTTTCTGGAGAAAGCTCGCTTTGCGCAACCACCTTTGCACCACCGGCCTTTACCAGAGCGGCGGCATTGGCAGCCTGGTCATGATCCAGCGCGTGCGGATAAGGCACCAGAAGCGCCGGACGGCCGATCACCGCCAGTTCGGAAACGGTGGAGGCGCCGGACCGGCTGATGACCATATGCGCCGCACCGATACGCGCCGCCATATCGCTGAAGAACGGCGAAACCTCCGCCTGCATCTTCAGCTTCACCAGGCATGAATCGACCTGCTGGCGATCATCCGGACGCGCCTGCTGGGTCAGCCGCAAACGACCGCGTTCTTCATCGCTCAACAGCGCCAGTGCCGTTGGAATCGCACCGGAGAAAAACTGCGCACCTTGGCTGCCGCCAAAAACGACCAGATTGAAGGGTTCACCCGCCCGCGATGCACGGTAGGGAATGTTGGACGCCTGAAGCACTGCAGGACGTACCGGGTTTCCGGTAATCACCGTCTTGGCTGCAAATTTTCCGCTGTCAGCTGGCAAAAAGCCACCGGCAATTGCCTGCACGCGATTGGCAAGCGCCTTGTTCGCCCGCCCCATCACCGCATTCTGCTCATGAAGGACGGATGGAATGCCCATTCCCGTAGCAGCGAGCAGAGGCGGAACTGTGGGGTAGCCGCCAAAACCGACAACAGCCGCTGGTCGCGTGCGTGACAAAAGCTGGCGCGCCGTTCTCAAACCCCGCCAGAGGGTCAGCAGTGAGCGCGTCACTGCAACGGGGTTCTTCGAGCCCAGCGTGGCAGACGGCACGACATGGATTTCATCGGCAGGGAAAGTGCCAGCAAAACGCTCCGCGCGCTTATCCGTAATCAGATGGACAGACCAGCCGCGCGCCTTCAACTCATGGCCGAGGGCTTCCGCCGGAAAAAGATGACCGCCGGTACCACCGGCGGCAAGCATGATAATGCCTTTGCTCATGGTTTACTCCGCCGGAACGCCGTGGGACACACGGAACAGGCTGCGCTCCTGCGCTCGCTTTTCGGGTCGATGGCGCGTCAAGGCGAGAACAAAGCCTGCCGTGATGCAGATCGCGATCATGGACGAGCCGCCATAGGAAATCAGCGGAAGCGTCATGCCCTTTGCAGGCATAAGCTCCAGATTGACGCCAATATTGATCATGGACTGAATGCCGATTTGCAGGACCAGTCCGGCAACGGCAAAGCGGTTGAAATCATTCTTCTCGCGATAGGCATGGCTGAGACCACGGATCACGATGAAGGCAAAGATGGCAACCAGGACCATGCAGAAGATGATGCCGAATTCTTCGGCGGCAACGGAAAAGATGAAGTCGGTGTGACTATCCGGCAGGATGCGCTTCACAATGCCCTCGCCAGGACCCTGGCCGAACCAGTCGCCACGAATGATGGCCTCACGTGCGGTATCGACCTGAAATGTGTCGCCTTCCCCGGTCAGGAAGCGGTCAATTCGGCCCGCCACGTGCGGAAAAATGTAATAGGCGCCCACCAAGCCGCCAGCGCCCAAACCGCCTAGAACAATGATCCAGAGCCAGGGCATTCCAGCCATGAAGAACATTGCGCCCCATACGGCGCTCGTCAGAATCGTCTGACCAAGATCAGGCTGCGCAACCAGCAGGGCAGCAACGATACCAAACAGAATGATCGCAAAGAGATTGCCAGGCACTTCCGGCTGGCGTGCATGTTCGGCAAACAGCCAGGCACAGACCACCACGAAGGCAGGCTTCAGAAACTCCGATGGCTGGACTGAAAAACTGCCGATCGAGAACCAGCGCCTCGAGCCTTTGATCTCCGCGCCAAAAAACAGTGCCAGCACCATCATCACGATGGAGAGCACTAGAATAATGATGGCGGCACGGCGAACCTGACGCGGCGTAAGGAAGGAAAGGCCGATCATCACCAGAATGGACGGCGCGAGAAAGACGGCGTGGCGCTCGACGAAGTGGAAGCTCGGCAGGCCGATGCGCTCCGCGACCGGCGGAGACGCCGCAAAGGACAGCATGAAGCCAATGCCCATCAGCAGGATGAACGTCGCCAGAAAGAAGCGATCAATCGTCCAGAACCAGTCTGCGAGTGCCCCTCGGTCGGCGCGACTTACCATCTCACGTTCCCTTCTCCGGCTCGATCAGCATGGAAATGCCTTCGAGTGCTGCGACCAGGGAAACGAAATAATCGCCCCTGACCTCGAAATTCCTGAACTGATCGAAACTCGCACAGGCGGGCGAAAGCATCACGGCACAATCTCCGCCATCGGCTTCCGCCTCAGCTGCCGCATGGGCAACGGCACGATCCAGCGTGCTGGATATCTCATAAGGGACCGCGTCACCCAGCGTTGAGGCAAATTCCGGTGCAGCTTCTCCAATCAGATAGGCTTTCACGATACGAGGAAAGAGTGGCGCGAGGCTTGCGATGCCGCCAGCCTTTGGCAATCCGCCAGCGATCCAGAAAATCCGGTCATAGCTGGAAAGCGCAGGCGCGGCCGCCTCAGCATTCGTTGCCTTGGAATCATTGACGAAAACAACCCGGCCCTTGCGGCCCACCGGCTGCATGCGATGTTTCAGGCCCGGGAAGCTCATCAGACCGGACCGAATGTCTTCTGCCGAAACGCCAACCGCAAGGCAGGCGGCGATGGCCGCCGCTGCGTTCTGCGCGTTATGCGAACCCTTCAGGGTATCGATCCCGTCGAGCGAGTAGAGCGAGACCACCTCACCCTCTTTCGCCTGCACGATGTCGGTTCCGGCAAGATAATATCCATTCCGCAACGGCGATCGTTTGGAGATTCTATCGACTGCCACCCCCGCACGTTCAAGGCGGTCAGCAATGACGCTCGAATAACTGTCGTCCACGCCCACAATTGCCGTGCCGCTTCCGGCAACCAGTCGCTCCTTCACATCCGCATAGTGCTGCATCGTCCCATGCCGATCCAGATGATCGGGGGTCAGGTTGAGCAGAATGCCAGCCGTGGGATTGATGGTGGGCGCAAGATCGATCTGGTAGGACGAGCACTCGACCACATAGAACCGATCGTCACGCGGCGGATCCAATGTCAGAACCGCAGTGCCGATATTGCCGCCAAGCTGCGTATCGCGGCCGCTGCTGCGCAGGATATGCGCAATCAGCGCGGTCGTGGTTGATTTTCCATTCGTTCCCGTAATCGCGATGAAGGCGCAACCGGGCGCATGCGCCCGCCGCTCCCGCACGAACAATTCCACGTCGCCGATGATTTCCACGCCAGCGGCTCGCGCAAGATCAACGCTCCAATGTGGCTTTGGATGCGTCAGCGGAACGCCGGGGGAAAGCACGAGAGCAGCTTGCGAGGCCCAGTCGATGCCCCGCAAGTCGGCTGTTTTCACGCCGTCGGCATTCGCTTTTGCAACACTGTCAGGATTGTCATCCCAGGCAGTTACATCGGCACCCCCGGCAAGCAATGCCTTGGCCGTGGCGAGCCCGGAGCCGCCGAGGCCAAACAGAGCAACCTTCCGTCCTGCGAATGTCGTAACGGCTATCATGGCCTTACCGCAGCTTCAGCGTGGAAAGGCCAAGCATTGCGAGGCCCACAGCGATGATCCAGAAACGTATAACCACCTGGCTTTCCGTCCAGCCCAGCTTCTCAAAATGATGGTGAATCGGTGCCATCAGGAACACGCGCCGCCCCGTCATCTTGAAGAAGCCAACCTGAATGATGACCGACAGCGTTTCCATCACGAACAGGCCACCAATGATGGCCATGACAATCTCGTGCTTGGTGGCAACTGCGACCGAGCCAATCAACCCGCCAAGGGCCAGCGAACCCGTATCGCCCATGAAGATGGCAGCCGGTGGAGCGTTGAACCACAGAAAGCCCAAACCAGCCCCGATCACCGCGCCCAGAATGACGGCAAGCTCACCAGTGCCGGGCACGAAGTTGATCTGCAGGTAATCGGCAAAAACGGCGTTACCGGCCAGATAGGCAATCACGCCGAAGGAAGCTGCGGCAATCATCACCGGCACGATGGCCAAGCCATCGAGACCATCGGTCAGGTTCACGGCATTGCCTGCGGCCACGATGACGAAGCCGCCGAAGAGCACGAAGAAAATGCCAAGGTTCAGCAATACGCTCTTGAAGAACGGGAAGGAGATGGAGGTTCCCAGCAAAGAGCCGTTGGGGCTGTTTGCAACGGACGTGCGCATCATGAAGTAAACGGCGATGCAGGCGATGACGAACTCAAGGCCAAGACGCGCCTTTCCGGAGAAGCCCTTCTCCGTCTGCTTGGTCACTTTCAGGTAATCGTCATAAAACCCGATTGCGCCAAAGCCCAGCGTCACGAGCAAGGTGGCGACAACATAGACGTTGGAAAGATCGGCCCATAGCAGCGAACCGCCCACGATGCCGGCCAGGATCATCAAACCACCCATGGTGGGCGTACCGGCCTTTTTGAAATGCGTCTGCGGCCCATCGGCACGAATCGGCTGCCCCTTGCCCTGGCGGATGCGCAGGGAGGCAATCATACGAGGGCCGAACAGGAAGACGATCAGGGCGGAGGTAAACAGAGCAGCACCTGTCCGGAAGGTAATATAACGGAACAGATTGAAGACCTGAAAGCTGCTCGCGAGTTCCACAAGCCAAATCAGCATTGTTTGTCTTTCTCAAGGAGGATCAAATTTGGCGCTCCCTGTCGGCCAAGGGCGGGTACTTGTCAATAAGCGCGGCGATGATCTTGCCGAAACCAATGCCAAGCGAAGACTTCACCATCAACACATCGCCCGGCACCACATGTGCGAGCACGTAATCCAGAAGCTCTGCTGTCGTGGCGCGATATTCCACCTGCACGCTCTCCGGCAGAGCATCGCGCAGCGCAGCCATTTCCTGCCCCGCAAGCCAGACATGCTCAATACCCGCAGCCAGCAGTGGTCCCGCCAGTTCCTCATGCACCCGCTGCGAAAAAACGCCCATTTCCAGCATGTCGCCAAGAACCGCGACGCGCCGGCCCGCCCCTTCCGGCTGGCTCGCAGTCAACAATGCGATAGCTGCGCGCATGGAAGCAGGGTTTGCGTTATAGCTCTCGTCGATCAGGGTCAGCACGCCATCGCCGATTGCCAGACGATGCCGTTCCCCCCGCCCCTTGACGGGGCGCAGAGATGCAAGCCCCTCACGCGCAGCGTCCAGATTGGCACCGAACACAGCAACGACGCCAAGCGCAGCAAGAGCATTCTCGGCGATATGTCGGCCCGGTGCACCAATGTGCACCTCTACGGTTTCGCCGTTCAGCACCGCCCAGATCGTAGAGCCTTCCGCCGTTCCTTCAAAATCGGCCAGACGGAAATCGGCCTTGGCATGCTGGCCGAATGTCAACACATGGGGCAACGCAAGATCCTGCGCCACCCGTTCCAGAAAACCGAATTGCTTGTTGTCCCGGTTCAACAGCGCAACACCGCCCGGCTCCAGCCCTTCAAAGATCTCAGCCTTGGCAGCAGCGATTTCCTCCAAACTGTTGAAATGTCCCAGATGCGCCGCGCCGATCGTGGTGATGACGGCTACGTGAGGCCGTACCATCTTCACCAATGGCCTAATCTCATTAGGATGATTCATACCAATTTCGAAGACACCGTAATCCGTATCCTCCGGCATGCGCGCCAATGTCAGTGGCACGCCCCAGTGATTGTTGAAGGAAGAGATAGCTGCATGCACCTTTCCGGAAGGCGCAAGCACGGTGCGCAGCATTTCCTTGGTCGTCGTCTTGCCGACGGAGCCGGTGACGGCGACAATCTGCGCGCGGCTGCGCAAGCGTGCAGCAACCGCCAGCTTGCCCAGAGCCACCAGCACATCCTCCACCACGATCAGCGGTGTGGTGATCCGCCCCATGGCTGGCAGCTTGGCCTCGGCGACAACAAGCAGAGCCGCGCCATTGGCAACGGCGATTGTTGCAAAATCGTGCCCATCGACGCGGTCGCCCTTGATAGCAAAGAAGGCTTCGCCCGGTGCTATCGTGCGGCTATCGATGGAAATCCCGGTTATCCCTGCCGGAAGGGAGCCGATGGGACGTCCCCCCATGGCGGCAATCATGTCAGCCGTCGTCCACAACCAGCTCACTGCTTTAACTCCTCCAAAGCCTTTCGGACTTCCAAATGGTCTGAGAACGGCAGAACCGTGGTGCCCACCGTCTGCCCCTCTTCGTGCCCTTTACCGGCAACAATGAGGCTATCGCCAGCCTCCATCAGCGAGACGGCGTAACGAATGGCCTGTGCCCGATCGCCAATCTCGGTGGCATCCGGTGCCGCCACCATGATTTCGGATCGGATTGTTTCGGCATGTTCAGTGCGCGGATTATCGTCGGTCACGATGACCACATCCGCGAGTCTGCTGGCAATCTCGCCCATGATTGGCCGCTTGCCCTTGTCCCGGTCGCCACCGCAACCGAAGACGACAATCACGCGCCCCGTTGTGAAGGGCCGCACCGATGTCAGCACATTTTCCAGCGCCTCCGGCTTATGGGCATAATCGACATAGGCGGGAGCTCCCTGCTTTGTCTGCCCCACCAGCTCCAGCCGTCCGGAAGCGCCCACCAAACGCTCCAGAGCTGCCATGGCCACCTTGGGCGCAAGTCCCGTCGCAATGGCCATACCCGCAGCAACCAGAGCATTGGAAACCTGAAACTCACCTGCAAGCGGAATTTGCACCTCGTAAATCTGGCCATCGATGTGGATCTCAGCCAGTTGCTTGTGCCGGAAATGCTCCACCCGCTTCAGGCTGAGAAAGGAACCGTTTCGTCCTACTGTCAGCACATCATGACCGGCAGCTCTTGCCACATCGACGGCCTTGGCTGACCAAGGATCGTCGGCAAAGATCACCGCCGGGCTTCCCTTGGGCAGAAGCGTATCGAACAGGCGCATCTTCGCCGCGAAATAATCATCCACGGTCGGATGATAATCCATGTGGTCGCGGCCAAGATTGGTGAAGCCGGCTGCAGACAGCCTTACGCCATCCAGCCGGCTCTGATCGAGACCATGACTGGAAGCCTCCATTGCTGCATGGGTGACGCCCTCTTGGGCCAGCTCCGCCAGCAGCGCGTGCAGCGCCACAGGATCAGGCGTGGTCAGCGTGCCATAATCGTTGCGCTTGGGAGAAATGACGCCGGTGGTCCCAATTTGAGCGGCGGCAAGCCCGGCATGGGCCCAGATCTGACGCGTAAAGGAAGCAACCGAGGTTTTACCGGCTGTGCCTGTTACAGCCACAATGGTGGCCGGCTGCACGCCGTAAAACCGGGCAGCCGTCAGCGACAGCGCCTTGCGCACATTCTGCACACGCAAAACAGGAACCGGAGCCTCCACTGCCTCGGAGGCGAGAATTGCTGCGGCCCCACGTGCTACAGCATCTTGAGCAAAAGCCGCGCCATTGGCCTTGTTGCCCGCAATAGCGACAAACAGCATTCCCGGCTTTATCGCCCTGCTATCAGCGGAAATTCCGGTTATATCTATAGTGCCAGCTTCGCCTTCCAGCTCAGCAGCAACCTCCGGGAGCACCCCGGAGAAATCTTTGAGTTTCATCGCTACCCTCTCTGCGAGACGGCTATGTCCATGAGCCGCGAATCGTCGGGCTCATTCATTATGGCCTAATAGGACACAAGCATGGCGGAGCCGTTTTCTCCAAATCTGGGTTTTACACCGAGAATCGCAGCAGACCGGCTGATGATTTCCTTCACCATAGGCGCCGCGCTGTTACCGGCCAGAACGGCGCGGTCGGTTTCGCTGCGCGGATCGTCAATGAATGTCAGGACGACATATTTCGGCTTGTAGATCGGGAATGCGGCCAGAAAGGCGTTAAAGTTATGGTCGTGATTATAGCGGCCATTGATCACCTTATCGGCTGTGCCGGTTTTGCCACCCACATCAAAGCCTTCGACAAGCGCGCTTTTGCCGGAACCTTGCGTACCATTCCACTCGAACAGCCAGCGCATGTTGTCGCTCGTCGTCTTCTTGATCACCGGCGTCGATACCGCCTCCGCATCGACCTGGGAACGCGGAAGGAATGTTGGCTCGATCAGGCGCCCGCCATTCACCAGGGCAGCACCCGCTACTGCCGTTTGAAGCGGCGTGGTGGATACACCGTGGCCAAAGGAAATCGTGATCGAATTGATCTTCTTCCAGGTGCGCGGCTGTGAAGGTGTCGCCACTTCCGGAAGCTCGGTCTTCATACGGCTCAACAGGCCGAGCTTCGTCAGAAACTCCTTGTGCCCGTCAATCCCGACAACGTCGGCCATCTTGGCCGTACCGATGTTGGAAGAGTACTGGAAGACCTCAGGAACCGTCAGAAACCGCCCCTTGCCGTGGAAGTCCTTGATGGTGAAACCGCCGATGCGAATGGGATAACGCGCATCGAAGCTGTCATTCATATTCACCTTGCCGGAATCGAGCGCCATAGCCAGCGTGAAGGACTTGAAGGTGGAGCCCATTTCGAAGGTGCCGTTCGACATACGGTTGAGCCAGCCCTCTTCGCCGCCCGCAGCCGGATCGTTCGGATCGAAATCCGGCGCAGAGGCCATGGCAAGAACTTCGCCCGTATTGGCATCCAGAACCACGCCACCCGCGCCCTTGGCACGGAACTTCTGGATTGCCGACATCAGGACTTCACGCAGGATCGCCTGCACGCGAACATCGATGGAGAGACGTACCGGCTCAAGCGGCTGATCGCTGGTCATGCCCACGGCTGCCAGGTCCGCCAGACCCTGGCTGTCGATGTAGCGCTCCATGCCGGCAACGCCGCGATTATCGATATTCACATAGCCGACAATATGCGCGGCCGTCGCACCACCCGGATAAAACCGGCGCTTCTCCGGGCGGAAGCCGATGCCCGGAATACCGAGCGCCAGGATCTCGCTTTGCTGCTTCGGCGTCAGCTGACGACGAAGCCACTGGAAACGGGAATTGGAAGACAGCTTGTGATAGATCTGCTTGGCATCAAGATCCGGCAAAACCGTGCGGAGTTTCTCGATAACCTCATCGGCATCGACAATCTTGTGCGGCTCGGCAAACAGCGAGACCGTTCGAATGTCGGTCGCCAGAACTTCGCCGTTGCGGTCCAGAATATCTGGCCTCGATGCCAGCAGGCGGTCGGCGGGCATGATGCTGGATGTCGCTTCAGGCTCCCGCATGGCATACACCACCAGGCGACCACCGATCACGCAGTAAAAACCGATAAAGCAGGCGATGATGATTGCCACGCGATTGCGTGCCTGTGACGCTTTACGCTTGCGCGAGCCTTCAAAGGTCCCGGAAGAAGGACCCGGACGTTTTGAGCCGGCGGAAAAATGAGCCCGGCTCTTCAAGACCATAACGCGGGAGAGAAAAGCCATCAGTCTTCCACCGATCCGGTTGAAATCACATCAACTCTGGTTTTTCCGCGCGCCAGAGGCACCGGGATTTTCTCCTTCGGCGGCTTTGCCTTAGCAGCATCGACGCCCTTCAATGCAGCAGCCACTTCCGGATCCACTTCGGCAATGAGCTGCTCGATCGTGGTTTCGGGTTGCGGCAATTGCGCCTTGAACATGGGCAACTCCTGCGGCAAGGCAAGCTGCGTCGGTTGCGTTGGCTGCAGTTCAAGCTCTGCCTGATATTGGCCGATCAGGCGGTGCAAACGGTTTGGCTGTGTCAGCAAGGCCCAGTCCGCTTTCAAAAGATCAATTGTGTCACGCTCCAGCTTGATCTCCGATTCCAGCCGCCGAACCTCCTCCAATTTCAAATCAGCTTTATGCTTGATGGTATAAGTCACAACGGCCGTGGCCGTCATGATACCGATCAAAACCAGATCGAAGCTCCGCAGCATATTCAGGCTCCCATCTTTTCCAGGCTTGCCAAATCAGGCAGATCGAAAATCGAATAGTCCGACGCACCCACCGGAGCAGCCGTTCTAAAAGCGGCACGTAGCTTGGCTGACCTTGCGCGAGGGTTGTTCCGCGCTTCTTCATCCGTCGCAGCAAGCAACCCTTTGCCGATAGGCTCGAAAATCGCAGCCTTATCCTCCACCATCGGCAGATGGCGTGAGCCGCTGGCTTTGCCGGAACGATCGGAGAAAAACCGCTTCACAAGCCGGTCTTCCAGAGAATGGAAGCTGACGACCACCAGCCGGCCACCGGGCTTGAGCGCCCGTTCCGCCGCAAAAAGAGCGCGGGCCAACTCGCCCAATTCATCATTCACAAAAATGCGCAGCCCCTGAAAAACGCGGGTGGCAGGATGAATCTTGTCCTTGGCTTTGCGGGGATTGACGCTCTCGATCAGGTTGGCGAGATCCCGCGTGGTTGCAAAGGGCTCGCTTGCGCGGCGCTTCTCAATCGCGCGCGCAATTCTTCCCGCCTGCTTTTCCTCTCCGAGAAAGCCGAAAATGCGGGCCAGATCACCCGCCTTAGCGCGATTGACCACATCCGCCGCCGACACACCGGACGCCGACATGCGCATATCCAGCGGTCCATTTTTCTGAAACGAAAAACCGCGCTCTGCCTCATCGATCTGCATTGATGAAACGCCGATATCCAGCACAACGCCATCCAGCCCTTCGGGCGGCGCATGTTCCGCAAGCTGCGAGAAACGGGAGGGAATGAGATTGAGCCTGCCCGCATATTCGGCGACCATAGCCTGCCCGGCAGCGATCGCATTCGGGTCACGGTCGAGAGCGATCACATTGGCGCCTGCTGAGAGAATGGCGCGCGTATAGCCGCCAGCACCGAAGGTGCCATCCAGAATGAGTTTGCCGGGCGCCGGGGACAGCGTCTCCAGCACTTCGTTCAGCATGACTGGAATGTGACGCATCGGTCCGCCATCGGCCTCGGGGTTTCCGTCGCCAAGATTCGCCGCCATTCCAATCCCCTGTCTTACATTGGTCGCACCCCAGTCAGCGCGCGACCTTCCCGAGCAATCCGCTGAGCCTCGTGAAACGCCTGCGGATGCCAAAGCTGAAAATGATCCGACCGTCCGACGAAAGCCACTTCCGTGGTAATGCCGGTGAAGCTGCGGATGAAATCCGTCACCATCAACCGGCCCTCCGAGTCGAGCCGCATGTAGACGCCGCCGCCATGCACAAGCAGCGACATCTGATTTGCCTCCGGCGAAAAAGGATCGACGCAGGCGATCTGCCGCTCGTACCGCTCGAGCAACTCGGGACCGCCGACGCTGATCGCCGGAAATACCAGATCCTGGAGGCAATAAAGCTCCTGGATATCCCGCTGCGCCAGAACAGACCGAAACGGCGCAGGCACCGAAACACGGCCCTTCGCATCGATCCTGTTCGTCGCATTGGACAAGAAGCGGTTCATAACGCCAAACATCCGCTCCCGTGACACGCAGGGCCGCCACACGCCCCACTTCTAACGCACCAAAAGACACAACCCAGCCGTTCAGGCGCGAAAATCTCTGCCCGCGACCTTCCGAGGAAGGCGACCCGTTTCTGTCCGATGATTGGGCAAGATTATGCCCCTTCGCAGTGTGGGTTTGGGATAACATGGGACCCTATGGGCGTCAATGGGAAGCGGCTCCACGGAAGATCCGCAACATGAAATATTTATAACCCGTTAAGTTTAACAAAGGGTTAGCAAACACAGGTTCCGCCATCCTGACTTTCGTCAAGCCGAACTCTCACGTCTCTTAGCTAAGCTATTGTAAATTCGTGAATAAGGCTCGCCAGAGCCTGCTGAATCACACCTGCAGATACAACCATTGCAGGCATCCTGACGCCAACACGCCCAGTTGAGGACGTGCCCCGAGCGAACAAACGGGCGCATCGCGAAACCGCCCACAGGTTGAATATGAAAGAAAATGAAATTGCCAGTTGGCCTGTAAGCCGGGTTCTGTATGGCCCCGGTTTCCCGGAACGTGGCAGCCATTCATCTGGGACAGCGTTTACACACTGCCTCATGCAACCCACCCGGATGACTGGCCCGGAAACCGGCTGTGGCAGCGCTTTCGCACAGCCCGCGTCATCCCTATTCGGTCTTGCTCCCGGTGGGGTTTACCTTGCCAGCCCTGTTGCCAGACCTGCGGTGGGCTCTTACCCCACCCTTTCACCCTTACCCCGCCACCTCTTGCGCTCCGGCAGAACGCAACAAAAGGCGGGGCGGTTTTCTTTCTGTGGCACTATCCCTGGGGTCGCCCCCGCCGGACGTTATCCGGCACCGTATTTCCGTGGAGCCCGGACTTTCCTCACCTTACCGCCTTTCGACATTGGTAAAGCGCGGCTGCCCGGCCAACTGGCAGCGCCTCCTTAGACGGTTTGCCAGTGACGCGCTACCGCTTTTATGGCGCAAGCTCACGCAAAATGGGCATTGAAGCCGACCGGGTAGCCCTCATCCGCAAGCGAGCCATTTAGCAGGAGGCTAGCACCCAGACGTCCGATCTCGTCAGAACTCTTGGCAGCCGCACCGCACCCGCCCGTGACGACGGCAATAGCAGGGTCCGCGGCTGCGGCAATGAACGGGTAATTCGTTGCCGTTTGTGAGACGACACAGGCAGCCATGCTGGCGCGTTCCGCGTCAATCTTCGGCACCAGTTCGCGAACGATCTCAACGTGGTGTTCCCGCACACTGGATCTGCCGCCGGATTGGAACCAGCGCACCATATCATCCTTGCCTGTCACAGCCAGATCATCGGGATCCCCGCCAATCTTCAGATAGAGCTTGCCGTCAGGATAGCGAACGGGCGGCAGAAGATAGATATGCTTCTTCGCGTCACGCGGCTGATAGATCAGTGAGGGCATTCCCGAAAAGGCTGCCGCCTCTGTCTCTGAGACTTCAAAGAATGTCACTGTGCGCGCATAAACCGACATCTGAACGGAACGCGCCAACAGATTCTCCGCAATGGAAAAACCGCCCGCCGCGAGCAAGACGCCTTCTGCCCGATACTCTGCGCCTGTATCCGTGCGAACCACAACCGTTTCGCCCTCCTTGCGGATGGACAGCACAGTCTCGTCGATCAGCCTTGCCCCTTGTCTTTCGGCAAGAAGCGACTGGGCAGAGACAAGTGCGCGCGGATTGATATGGCCAGCATTGCTCGGCTCAAACACCCCCTCACTGAAAGCTTCGAAACCGAAATAGCTGAAGCGGGATGCAAGAGCGCGGTCATCAAGAAGCTCGGTTTGAACGCCAAGCTGTTCAGCAGCACTCAGGATGCCGCCAATATAGGGATTTCCGCTCGACTGCTCCGGCCCGACCATCAGGCATCCGACATCATGGTAAAACGGAATTCCGCTCTCTCTCTCAATTTCAGCGTAACGGGCGATGGAGCGATTTGCGAGCAGCGCCCATACCGGGTCCGGATCGATTGTGCGCGTTATTCGCGCCTCATCGTAATGGCTGGCGAACACGCCCTGGTGGCTTGCCTTATCCGCCGGCTCGCCAGGCCCGATCACGGCAACTCCTGCGCTTGCTCGCGAAAGATATTTGGCGGCGGCTGATCCCATCATTCCGCGACCAACGACAATGAATTTAAAAATACCAGACATGAAAATATTCCGTTCGCCTTCAATCAGGCTTCATCAGTGCCCTGAAAACGCGGCAGCTCTGCCAGAAGCCTATGCAAAGTTTCAATGGTGGACATATCCGCCACCCCATCAACCTTCTCCGGGCGAAAATGGCGCTGGAAGGCTTCAACCACGCCTTCCGTCCGTTCACAGAATTCCCCGCTGATACTGATGTCGTAGCCATAAAGCGCCAACATACCTTGAAGGGCCTCGATTGGCTGCCCCTGCTCTCCCCGCTGAAAAAAGCGGCCGCTGCGAATGGGGCCAGGCATAACCCAGTGGCCGACACCCGCCTCATGCAGGCGCTGCCAAGGAAAACGTTCACCCGGATCCACCTTGCGTCTTGGCGCGACATCCGAATGCGCCAGAACACGTTCCGGGCGGATCTGCCATCGGCTGATGCAATCACGGCACAGCGCGATAACCGCATCGATCTGCTCTTGCGGATAATCCGGCAATCCACCGGGATGGCCGGTATTTGCTATCTCTATGCCGATGGACCTTGAATTGATGTCAGTCGCCCCGGCCCAACTGCTTTTTCCCGCATGCCAGGCGCGACGTGTTTCCGGCACCAGTTGCACAATACGCCCATCGGGCCAGACGAAATAATGGCTGGAAACTTCGCTCTGGATGTTCTTGAGCCAGGAGAGCGCCTGTCCGTGATCGGGCATACCCGTATAATGCAGGATGATCATATCCGGCGCATCGCAATCCTTGCGCTCGCCATGGTTAGGGGACGGCTCAACCCGCGCCCCCGCAAAATCAGGCACCAGTTTCATGCTGCTTTGCGTTCTCTTTCAATCGCCGCATAGGCCGCATTCAACGCCGCCATACGCTCATTGGCCGCGGCGTGCAGCGCTTCCGGCACGCCGCGCGCAATCAGCTTGTCGGGATGATGCTCCGCCACAAGCTTCCTGTACTGTTTCCTGATCTCGGAAAAATCGTCTTCAGGAGAAACGCCCAGCACCAGATAGGGATTGCCATCCTCCACCTCGATGTGGCGCGCCATAATGCGGCGGAAGTGGTCTTCATCGATGCGGAAGATCTCGGCAATCCGGGCAAGGAAGGCGAGTTCCTTCTCATGCACCATTCCATCCGCCTTTGCGATGTGGAACAGCCCGTCGATGACGTTTTCGAGCATAGGGCAATTGCACTCGCCAGATCCGCACAGACCCGCCAGTTTCTCTGCATAGGCCTCAAAGCCCGCCACATCCTGTCGCGCAAGATTATAAAGCCGCGCAACGTTTCGGGCTTCCTCTTCCGGGAAGTCAAAAATCTGGCGAAAGGCCTCAACCTCAGAGGCAACCACGGCACCGTCGGCCTTTGCCATCTTTGCAGACAAGGCAATGATAGCAACAGAGAAGGAAACCTGCCGGCGCGTTTCCGGGTCGCCCTCAAACAGAGTGCGGATGGCTTCGACAACGCGGGAAAGCGCATTATGCGCAGCATCGCCCACACTGCCCAGCAGGCGGTCCCAGAGCGATGTCAGTTGAAGGCATGCAAAATCGAAAATCATGACTCACCTGACCAAATTAAACCGCTCTTGGCAAGCTGCCGCCGGCACGCGTTCGATTAATCTTTCTTCATCTTACGTGATGCAGATTCGTCCGGATCTGCAAGAGCTAAATCCTTAGATGAAAAAACGTTCCTGAACAGGTTTTCCACATTGGGCGCGCAGTTGGCGCGATCTGGAACAAATCGGCCTCGGCGAATTGAACCGATTGAAAGCTGCAGAACGGCGAAATACCGGATTTTCTTGAGAAATTCACTTTACAGGCGCGGCGCGGTGTCGCATCCATTCGCCGGTTTCAAGTGGTCTGCACCAGAGCGTGCGAAGGAGGTTCGATGGCCAGACAGAAGGTTGCGATGCTGACGGCGGGCGGATTGGCTCCCTGCCTTTCCTCTGCGGTGGGCGGATTGATCGAGCGTTACAGCGACATTGCCCCCGAGATCGAACTGGTGGCCTATCGCTCCGGCTATCAGGGACTGCTTCTGGCTGACCGCATCGAAATCACGGCCGATATGCGTGAGCGCGCGCATCTTCTTCATCGTTATGGCGGCTCGCCAATCGGCAACAGCCGCGTGAAGCTGACCAACACGGCAGACTGCGTCAAGCGCGGACTGATCAAGGAGGGCGAGAATGCGCTGCAAGTCGCGGCAGATCGTCTGGCTGCCGATGGCATCACCATTCTTCACACGATTGGCGGCGACGACACCAATACGACCGCAGCCGATCTTGCGGCCTATCTCGGCGCAAACGGCTATGATCTGACGGTCGTGGGCCTGCCGAAGACTGTCGATAACGATGTCGTTCCGATCCGCCAGTCGCTTGGCGCCTGGACGGCTGCCGAGGTCGGAGCGCATTTCTTCGATCATGTGAGCAATGAACAAAGTGCTGCACCGCGCACGCTCGTGATCCACGAGGTCATGGGCCGCCACTGCGGCTGGCTGACCGCCGCAACCGCTCGTGCCTACATTCAAGACACGAAAAACAACGAATATGCCGAAGGCTTCATGATGAACACCCAGATGAAGAACATCGACGGGCTCTATCTGCCCGAGATGGCTTTCGATCTGGAAGCCGAGGCGGAACGCCTGCGCGCCATCATGGATAAACACGGCTACGTGACCCTGTTCGTCTCCGAAGGGGCGGGCCTCGACACCATCGTCGCGGAACGTGAAGCTGCGGGCGAGACCATCAAGCGCGATGCCTTCGGTCACGTAAAGATTGACACCATCAACGTTGGCAACTGGTTCCAGAAGCATTTTGCAACCCTTCTGAATGCAGAACGTTCGATGGTGCAGAAATCAGGCTATTACGCCCGCTCCGCCCCCGCGAACGGCGATGACCTGCGCCTGATCCAGAGCATGGTTGATCTGGCTGTCGAGAGTGCCCTCAACAAGGTCTCCGGCGTGACCGGACACGACGAGGACCAGAATGGGAAATTGCGCACGATCGAATTCCCGCGTATCAAGGGAGGCAAGCACTTCGATATTTCGGTCGGCTGGTTCAAGGACACAATGGATTACATTGGACAGTCCTACCGCCCGGCCTGATCGAAGAGACGATCTTCACAGGTTCACCGGAGAGAAGCGATTCTCCGGCTCGGGAGGAGAGAATGAGCATTGAGACCATGCTGATAACAGCAGCCTTGTCCCTGCTCACTTTGCTGTTGCCTTCGGCAGCCGGCCATGCTGTTCGAGATTATTGCATTGCGCGCGGGAAAACCCGCGCGCTTTTGCTTTTGCCGGGCCTATGGCTGGGCAATGCCATTGCGTGCGGTTTGGCCGTGGCAGCCTTGATCGGGCTCCGATTGGCGTTACCCGCCATGCAGGCAGCCTTTGACTGGATCGGCATTGCGATTTTCTTCATTTTCATCTTGCGCGCACAGGTTCAGCGATTGCGGCTGAGGGTTGCGGATAACGACAACCTGCCCCGAAATGGCGCATTTAGAACAGCGGTTCATATAACTCTGATAAACGTCCATCCGGCCCTGGTTCTGGCCCTCTGCGCCCTGATCATGCAGATGGCTGATTCGAGTTCTCCACATATCGAATTGGCGCAGAACCTCCTGACCGCCATGGCTTTCGCGGCGTTTGCGGCACCCATTGTACAGGTGGCTTTCGCTGCGCGCTCTGCCCGCAAAGCAAAGGCTTTTCATCAGCAATTTCAAGCCTCGCGCAAGGCACCGACGCGATTTATCGCCAGCAGGGCGGTAACGGCTGGTTACCGCAGAATCGCGGCATGAAGTCATTGATGCTTGCCGCAATTGTGAACTTACGTTAATGGATGTCGCAGTGCGGTCCTGGACCGGCGGGCGGAAACATTCATCTTCATGAAAGTGAGACGATGGCGATAACCCGATTGATCGGTTCGAAAACGGTCGTGGTGGCTGCAATCTGCGGGGCGGTATCCAGCTGCTCAAGCGTTCAAACAGCTTCCAATACACCTGCAAAGGCAGATGTAGCGGCTGTACAACCACAGTCCCCGTCTCAATCTGGCGAACAGACTGCTTCGGCAGAAGGCGGCGCAGCAGCCAAGACAGGACGTCTGGCCGTTTCTGCACCTGAACTCGCTGCCGCATCAGGACCCGTCGCCGTTCCCACAGGATCGATCACGCAGGTCGCGGAAAAAGGCGGACGGGTTTACACCCTCGCGCTTCCCACCGGCAGTTCGGCCATTCGCGCGCAAAATGACGCCGTGATTGCGTCGCTCGCTGGCAAGGAACAGCAGATGGCTGCTGCCATGCAGACGCCCGCCCTTGCGGTCGCCCCTACCTCCGTTGACAAAAGCGCCGGCTTGCAGGCCATCAACATGGCAACGGCAACCTCGAAGGTGGCGGCTCCGGCTGTCGCGCCCTCTTCGCTCGCAGCACCGGCTTCCGCACAGGTTACCGCGCTGCCGCAGGAGATGACGGCAGCCTACACGGCAATCCCGACCCCGCGCCCTCGAATTGCGCCAAGCGCGCCCTCCAACATGGTGGCCTATGCGGCCCCGGCAAAGCCGGTTTCTGCCATGTCGGCGGACTTCTTTCCGCCAGCCCCCGGCGAGGCCATTCCGCAAACGGCAGCCATGAGTTCGCCAGAGCTTAACAAGCTGATCAAGCGCTACGCCGGACTTTACGGCGTTCCAGAATCACTGGTTCATCGCGTCGTCCATCGCGAAAGCAAGTACGATCCGCAGGCCTTCAACAAGCGTGGTTTCTTCGGTCTCATGCAGATCAAGTATTCCACCGCAAAATCCATGGGTTATACAGGCACTCCACAGGGCCTGCTGGATGCCGAAACCAACCTGAAATATGCGATCAAGTATCTTCGTGGCGCGTGGCTTGTTGCCGAAAATGAGCCTGACGATGCCATAAAGCTCTATGCGCGAGGCTATTATTACGATGCCAAGCGCAAGGACATGCTGCACGTCCTGAAGCCGTAAGCAGCAGAGCCAAAGTCTGTTCGAGAGAAGCCCGTTCCATAGCGGGCTTTTCGCTTTTTCGGGCCGTTGCCACGCATATACGCCTCACCTTTGTTCGTTTCAGATATTCCGATGACAAGATGATGCAGCCCGAACGCAAAACAGCGTGAACCGCTTTGCGTCGGGTCTGCGTCAGAGCGAACACACAAGGCCAGCATGTTCCTTCGGGCAGGAACCGCGGCAAGCCTATCCCAGCTCGTTCATAACGGCCTGAATAAGCTTTTGTGGCGTATATCGCAGCTTCGACGGCGTCAGCCCCATCCGCAAGATCACAATCCCCTTGGCGGGAATTACTGTCATGCTCTGGCCATCATGGCCCTTCAGCTGAAAGCTTCCTGCGGGCAGGTCGAGTTTCATGTTTTTGGGAAGCCATGTCTGGAGCTTGGAGTAGCGACCGTCAGACGTTGCGTTTGGCACTCCCATGTCCTCTACGAAACCCTCCGGCAACAGGCGGGTCCCTTCCCACATGCCGCCCTGTGCCAGCATCAGGCCGAGCCGCGCCCAATCTCGTGCTGAGGCATACATGTAGGATCCGCCCACAAAGGTGTTGCTGGCATCGAGTTCAAGCGTGGCGGTCTTCATGCCCAGAGGCGCGAAAATGGCTTGCCTGGGAAAGCTGATGGCAGCCGCGTTATCGCCCATCCTGTTCATCCAGATGCGGCTGAGAAGAATGGCGGTACCTGTGGAGTAGTTGAAGACCTTGGCTGGCGGCTGATCTGCGGGCAGCGACGCGCCATAGCGTGCCATGTCCGGCTCCAGAAACAGCATTCTCGTCACGTCATCGACCGTGCCATAATCCTCGTTGAATGTGAGGCCGTCTTCCATCGCCAGAAGGTCACGCAAGCGAATGCTGGAGCGTGAATCATTCTGCCAGGCAGGCAGAAGCTGACTATCATCCAGCCCCAATCTTCCCTCCCCCAACAGCGCACCAATGACCATTGCATTCACGGTCTTGGTCATGGACCAGCCAAGCAGCGGCATTGCGGCATTGAAACCTGTGCCGTAACGTTCCGCGACGATGCGCCCATCCTTGACGACGACGATGGCGCGCGCATTTGGGCCGGCGAGTTCCTCCTGCTCAATCACGGCCTGAAGGCGCCCATTGAGGGTCACAGCCTCGCCTTCCGGCCAAAGCGCTCCCGCCTCCGGTGTCTTGCTCGGCACCTCTGCAACGGGTACCGCGGGAGGCATTGCACCATCATCACCAAGAAGCGTGCAGCCATAGCCCGGACGGTACAAGGCCACGCGCTTGGCAATGCCGACAGGCAGGCTGGTTGTGACGGTCCGCTGCGCCGTGTCCACATCGAGCTTCATGTATTTCAAAAGAGGGTGCCCCGGTGCCTGCACATCATCCGCCAGCACCTGCTGCGCATCGCGCCCGGCGATAAAGACGTTGGAGCAGACGATCTTGGCAGCATATCCACTGGCAACGCGCAGCAGCTCCGGCGGCGCCGCATAAAGCCAGGCGGAAACGCCCAGTAAGCCGGCAAGAACAATAACCAGCGCGAGTTTCGCAAGACGCTTTATCCAACCCATTCCATGCCCTCCATGTGCGCGGGCATGCAAGCAGCATTTACTTTCTGTGGGAAGCATCAATCGGCTGATGCCCCCTGTTTTCAACGTCATGAAACTGTAGCAGGCGGCGTCTACAGCCTCGTAATACCAATTGTCGATGATAGGAACAGATTGCGTGGAACCGCAGGCCTTCATCCGACGCATAACACACCGGGGAGCAGTGCCAGCGGCATCGCTTGAGGATTGTGACAACGTCGGGGAAGGAAATCCCGCCCATCCGAAGGAGCGGGCTTTTTGCCTTTGCAGCTGGTCAGACATCCGCACCAGACCGACGGGGCCGACTGTGGTTTCCTCCGCGCCGAACACGAGAAACGCTCCGGCACAATCAGATCCTATCATCGATATTGGCTCTTAGCTCCAGATATGGCGGGGATTCGTCTATGGCTGAAATTGCACCGGAAGCTGGCTTCCTTCGAAACGGCAAACTCAAAACGGCACTGCTTCAACACCAGAGCTTTTCCAGTAGCTGGTTGTCCGAGCGGCTGTTCGGGCTGCTGTTTTCCGGCCTCGTCTATCCGCAGATCTGGGAAGACCCTGAAGTGGATATGGAAGCGATGGAACTATCCGCAGGGCACCGGATCGTCTGCATCGGTTCGGGTGGCTGCAATATGCTGGCCTATCTCTCGCGCTCTCCAGCCGCAATCGATGTGGTCGATCTCAACCCGCATCACATTGCTTTGAACAAGCTGAAGCTTGCAGCCTTCCGCGCCCTGCCTTCGCATCCGCAGCTGGTGCGTTTTCTCTCTCAGGAGAATGAGCGCGGCAACAGCACGGCCTTCCAGCACACGATTGCCCCCCAGCTGGATCCGGCTACCCGCAGCTATTGGCAAAAACGCGGGCTGTCCGGCAGACGCCGCATCGCGGTTTTCAACCGCAACATCTACCGCACGGGCCTGCTGGGCCGTTTCATCGCAGCAGGGCACATTCTGGCCCGCCTCCACGGGGTCAAGCTTTCCGATCTTGCCCAGGCTCGCTCACTGCGCGAACAGCGGCACTTCTTCGATACGCAGATTGCACCATTGTTCGACAAGCCAACCATCCGCTGGCTTACAAGCCGCAAAAGCTCGCTCTTCGGCCTTGGCATTCCGCCGCAGCAATATGATGAACTGGCCAGCCTGGCGACGGATGGATCTATTGCGCCCGTCTTGCGGCAGCGACTGGAAAAACTCGCCTGCCATTTCCCGCTGCGGGAAAACCCCTTTGCCTGGCAGGCTTTCGTGCGCCGCTATCCGCAGCCACACGAAGGCGTTCTGCCAGCCTATCTCAAACAGGAAAATTACGAAGCCATTCGCGCATGTGCGGATCGTGTGGAAGTGCATCACGCCACATTCACCGAACTGCTGACGACGAAATCGGCGGGTACTGTCGATCGCTATGTGCTTCTGGATGCCCAGGACTGGATGAACGACCAGCAACTGAACGAGCTGTGGAGCGAAATCACCCGCACCGCAACGCCGGGAGCGCGCGTCATTTTCAGAACGGCCGCCGAAAAGAGCATCATTGAAGGGCGCATTTCCCCTGCCCTGCGTGAGCAGTGGAATTACCTGCAACCACGTTCGGAAGAGCTGAACCTCCAGGATCGCTCGGCAATCTATGGCGGCTTCCATATTTACGAGAGGCGCGCATGAGCCGGATCGACGCCATCGACACCGACCATGCCGAACGCATGGACCGCATGTATCGCTATCAGCGGCACATCTACGATCTATCGCGAAAATACTATCTTCTCGGGCGTGACAAGGCGATTGCCGATCTGCACCTCGCCCCCGGCGAAACGATTCTGGAGGTTGGTTGCGGCACGGGCCGCAATCTCCTGCTTGCGCACAAGCGCTATCCTCAGGCTGCCCTGTATGGTCTCGATATCTCAGCCCAGATGCTTCAGAGCACGCGCAGGAATTTTGCCAGCGCATCGGCAAAGCCGCACCTGTGCGTGGCTGATGCAACGAAGTTTCAGGCGCAGGATTTCTCCACCACCGGCTTCGACCGGATCCTGATCTCCTACGCGCTTTCCATGATCCCCGGCTGGACCGGCGCAATTGACGCGTCACTCGCGGCACTTTCGCCGGGAGGCTCGCTGCATATCGTGGATTTCGGCCAGCAGGAGGGACTGCCCGCCTGGTTCCGGACACTGTTGCAGAA
This sequence comes from Affinirhizobium helianthi, assembly GCF_042680945.1. NCBI lineage: Bacteria > Pseudomonadati > Pseudomonadota > Alphaproteobacteria > Hyphomicrobiales > Rhizobiaceae > Affinirhizobium > Affinirhizobium helianthi. The sequence continues at coordinate 59,392 of NZ_JBHUEQ010000027.1, forward strand.
TTGGCTGGCACGCTTTCACGTTACGCCACGGGCAGATCTCGAAGAGGTCCTCAGGCAGAAAGCGGCAGCAACAGGCTGCGACATCACATTCGAGCGCCTCTATCGCGGCTATGCCTGGCACGCGGTCCTTCGCAAACCGGAGGGCTAAGGGGATCTGAGCCGCTCGCTTTTCGCTTGCTCTAACGGATTATTTACGACGTTATGGTTAATGTTGAAGTGGTCGCTTTGCATGGCATGGAAGCTGCCCCTTACGCTAACTTGACGGGATCTGCATGCTTCGTCCATCCGCCGCACTGTTTGCCGCCTGCATGCTGATCAGCGGATGCACCGCCACAAGCTTCGATCTGTTGGAAACAGCATCCATCGGCAAGCCGAAATTTCACGACACGGACCCGCAGGATTTCGGTGCGAACCATCCCCATCGCCACGAGGTGCACGGCATCGACGTTTCGAAATGGAATGGCAATATCGACTGGATGACAGTGCGCAAATCCGGCATTGCCTTCGTCTTCATCAAGGCAACAGAAGGCAAGGATATGATCGATCCCACCTTCGACGCCAACTGGCGCAATGCCATGGCTGCCGGCATTGCGCATGCGCCCTACCACTTCTACTATTTCTGCTCGACGGCAGATGAACAGGCAGACTGGTTCATTCAAAACGTGCCCAAGAGCGCATCCCACCTTCCGCCTGTCATCGATGTCGAATGGAACCACGCCTCCAAGACCTGCAAGGCACGGCCAGATCCGGAGACCGTGCGCGCCCAGATGCAGCGCTTCATGGATCGCCTGGAAGCCCATTACGGCAAGCGGCCGATCATCTATACCTCGGTCGATTTCCATCGCGATAATCTGATTGGCCACTTCCAGGACTATCATTTCTGGGTTCGCTCGGTCGCAGCCCATCCCCAGAAGATCTACGAGGGGCGGCGCTGGGCCTTCTGGCAATACACATCCACGGGGGTCGTACCCGGCATCAAGGGTGGCACAGATATCAATGTGTTTGCGGGCTCGGAAAAGAACTGGAAACAGTGGCTGGCTGCCGTCTCCAAACCTTCACCGCAAACAAGTGTCATTGCTGCGAATTGATCGACGTGACGAGCTTTGTTTGGCTTGCATCTTTCGCTGTGAACTGGTGTAACGCAGCCATTCTTAACGCCTCCATTCGGCCATTATGAATTGCTGAATGACCGCGTTTGTCCGTCAGAGGATTACCGGATGTCTGCTGCCCTTTTGCGCCGTATCGCACTTACACTCACCCTGCCCGCTCTCTTGAGCACAACAGCTCTCGCTCAACAGGCGGCACCTTCCTCCGCCGCAACCCCTGCAACGCCGTCTGTTGCTTGCGGTGGCGATCTGCCAGCCTTTCTGGCTGGCGTGAAGGCGGAAGCCGTTTCCAAAGGCGTTCCGGCAGAGGCGGTGGACAAAGCACTTGATGGTGCACAGATCGACCAGAAGGTGCTTGCACGGGATCGCGCACAGGGCGTTTTCCGCCAGACCTTCCTGGAGTTCTCGCAGCGCACGGTCAGTCAGGCACGGCTTGATATCGGTCGCCAGAAGCTGAAGCAGCTCGCGCCCATCTTTGAACGGATGGAAAAGGAGTTTGGCGTAGCGCCCGGCGTGGTGACGGCCTTCTGGGCTATGGAAACGGATTTCGGTGCTGTTCAAGGCGACTTCAACACGCGCAATGCCCTCGTCACGCTTTCGCACGATTGCCGCAGACCGGAGATCTTCCGCAAGCAGCTGATTGCACTGACGGAGATGGTGCAGCACGGTGACCTCGAACCTGCCACCAATACCGGCGCCTGGGCAGGGGAGATCGGGCAGGTCCAGATGCTGCCCGCTGACATTATCGAATACGGCACGGATGGCGACGGAGATGGCCACATCAACGTGAAGACCAGTGCCGCCGATGCGGTTCTGACAGCCGCTGCCTTCATCAAGGGAATGGGTTTCCAGGCAGGCCAGCCATGGCTTCAGGAAGTGGAGCTTCCTGAAAACCTGCCCTGGGAAAAATCCGGTCTTGGAAACGAAATGCCTGCTTCGGAATGGTTCGCGCTAGGCGTAAAGCCGCGCGATGGCGATACCAAGTTCGGCGACTTGCCAACGGCGCTGGTTCTGCCGCAGGGGCGCAAAGGCCCTGCTTTCCTCACCTATCCCAATTTCGGCGTATACCTGAAATGGAACCAGTCCTTCATTTACACCACCTCTGCCGCCTATTTTGCGACCCGCCTTTCGGGCGCACCGCCCTACCTCAAGGGAACACCTGAACCGGGTCTCGACGATGCCGGCATGAAGGCACTGCAAACCAAGCTCCAGGCACGCGGACACGATGTCGGAAAGATTGACGGTATTCTCGGCTCAGGCACTCGCGTGGCGGTGCAGAAGGAGCAGAAGCGACTGGGCATGGCCGCAGATGGCTGGCCCACCCAGGCTCTCCTCGATTCTCTCTGAGCAAGCCAGAAGACATGCAAAAAGCGCGGGGAAATCCGCGCTTTTTTGTGGTCACCGTTTAGGAGATAATAGCAATTATGACTGCCGCGGTGCAGCAAAGTATCACAAAATGTGACGCTTCTTAACAATCGGAAACAGAAAATTCATCTTCTGTTTACCGTCAGTACAACGCAAATAAATCGTTGTGAATCAATAACTTGCGCATCAAACTAACAATATGTGAGCCACACTCACGCTGCACCGCAGCACATTATCTCCTTTTCAAGAGCGCTTAAATGCCCCACATTCTCACTGTCAACGCAAGGAGGCAGACATGGGACGAACACATTCCTTTAATGTCCTTCTCGTCGGTGCAGCGTTCGTATTCGTCGCTTCAATGTTGTTTATCTAGAGCAGATCCGGACAACATTATGAGGATTAAGCGTCGAAGGGCACCGGGAGCCGAGGTTCAGTCAAGACTCCGTCAATTGCCTTAGAAGTTTCCAACGGGGCCCAATCTGCAAAGCCGGATTGGGCCTTCGTCTTTCTCAGACGAGAGCGCGTTCGCTCACCTGATGGGCTGCTGCGGGTTTGCGCCCAAGACGCGAAAGCGTCGCCGTTACCAATGGTGCGCGGTTCATCGTGTACAAATGAAATTCGTTCACCCCGCGCCGAATGAGGTCCTCAATCTGCTCAGCGGCGACATCTGCGGCCACCTCTGCGCGTTCTTCAGGCTTATCGTCCAGCCCCGCAAAGCGATCATCCAGGAATGAAGGAATGCTTGCGCCACAGCGCCCGGCAAACCGCTTCAGCTGTGTCAAATTCTGGATGGGCATGATGCCGGGTACGACAGGGATTTTGACACCAGCGGCGACCACCTTATCCAGATACCGCTCGAACATGTCATTATCGAAGAAGAACTGAGTCAGCGCCCGGTCGGCTCCGGCATCGGCCTTGCGTTTCAGCATGTCGATATCGGCGGCCGCGTCACGGCTTTCAGGATGCTTTTCCGGATAGGCAGATACGGAGATTTCAAAGCCACCCTCTTCCTTCAGGGCAGCAACCAGCGCCGCTGCATTGGCATAGCCATGCGGATGCGGGACATAGGCCGTGCCGATGCCGCTGGAAGGGTCGCCACGCAGCGCCACGATGTGGCGAACGCCAAGATCACGCAATTGGCGGATCACGTCATGCGTTTCATCCCGGTCGGCATCCACACAGGTCAAATGGGAGGCAGTGGGCAGGTTTGTCTGCGAAATCAACCTTTCCACCGTTGCAAATGTCGGAAGCTTTGTCGTTCCACTCGCGCCATAGGTCACCGAAACGAAATCCGGCTGATAGAGGCCAAGTTCATCAACCGTCTGCCAAAGCTGCTCTTCCATTTCGGCAGACTTGGGCGGAAAGAACTCGAACGAGATACGAAAAGGCTCTTTGTTGGCTGACGTATTGGTCATGAAACGGCTTCCGTGGTCAGAGTGTCGTGCTTCTCGCGCTGTTCGATCGGGCTTGCTTGTACCGGTGCCCGCGCAACCCAGATGGAAACGGTCAGAGAGGGCGAACCCTTCGTGCCTGCGGGCTTGAGATCCAGAAGATTCTCCACGCGCAGACCGACCTTTTCCAGCCATTCCTGCACGGCTTGATGGGAAAAACCGAGACGGACATGGGCGTGCTCGTCACGAAGATAATCCAGGCTATGCGGCGCCAGATCCACGATGATGAGACGACCGCCGGGGCGCAGCACGCGCGCCGCCTCAGTCACAGCCCTTTCCGGCTGATCGAGAAAATGAAGTACCTGATGGATGGTCACGAGATCAAAATCACCGGCCTCTGCCGGGATATTGAAAATATCGCCGTGGCGAATGGATGCCTTGAGGATTCCGGCGCGATCCAGGTTGGCACGCGCAACCGCCAGCATGTCACGGCTGGCATCGATGCCAACAGCGCGGCGATAGAGAGATTGGAATTGCTGCAGGATCCAGCCGGTGCCCGTGCCGAGATCGAGCAGGGCATCGATTTTCTCACTGCCGATCAAACTGCTGAGCGCGTTTTCGACCTGCTCATCGCTGACATGGAGACGACGAAGCTCATCCCACTCTGCCGCATTGCGGCTGAAATAGGCCTGTGCACGCTCTGCACGGTTGCGCTTCACCTCCGCAAGGCGCTCATCATCCTTCACCAGCACGGGATCGGTCTGATCCACCGCATTCAGCAACTGCCGAACGAGAGTGGACGCCTCCCCCTCCCGACAGAGACGGAAATAGGCCCATGCCCCTTCCTGATAGCGCTCGATGAGCCCTTCCTCAGAGAGAAGCTTCAAATGGCGGGAGATCCGCGGCTGCGACTGACCAAGAATGTCTGTAAGGTCGCTGACAGTCAGATCGCCGGCAGACAACAGCATGAGCAAACGGAAGCGAGTGGTTTCACCCGCCGTCTTCAACACATCCACCAGTTTATCGAGAACCAGCGTCATTTCCGCATCCACCACAATCAAGATATAAAGATATCTTTATGTGGTTAGCGCGCGTTTTGCAAGGCTTAAATCATCTTCGTCATCTCTGACACACAAAAACGCCGCCCAAAGGGCGGCGCCAGAATCGTAAGGGTCGGTAACGATCAGCGCGTCAGGCGCTTGTAGGTCACACGCTTGGGATTGACGGCATCCGCACCGAGACGGCGGATCTTGTCCTTCTCGTAATCCTCGAAGTTGCCTTCGAACCATTCGACATGGCTATCGCCTTCGAATGCAAGGATATGCGTTGCAAGACGGTCGAGGAACATGCGGTCGTGGCTGATGATAACAGCGCAGCCAGCGAAGTTTTCCAGCGCATCTTCGAGCGCACCCAGCGTTTCCGTGTCGAGGTCGTTCGTCGGTTCGTCGAGGAGAACGACGTTACCGCCAGCCTTCAGCATCTTGGCAAGGTGAACGCGGTTACGCTGACCTCCGGAGAGTGTGCCAACCTTCTGTTGCTGATCGCCACCCTTGAAGTTGAACGCACCGCAATAAGCGCGGGAGTTCATCTCGTGCTTGCCGAGCTTGATGATGTCGTTGCCGCCGGAAATTTCTTCCCAAACGCTCTTGTTGCCGTCCAGCGCATCGCGGCTCTGGTCGACATAGCCGAGGTGCACGGTTTCACCAATGGTGATGGAACCGGAATCAGGCTGCTCCTGCCCGGTGATCATCCGGAACAACGTAGTCTTACCGGCACCGTTCGGGCCGATTACACCGACGATGCCGCCCGGCGGAAGCTTGAAGGAGAGGTTTTCGAAGAGGACGCGGTCACCATAGGTCTTGGAAATATTGTCCGCTTCGATGACGACATTGCCAAGGCGCTCGCCGACCGGAATGATGATCTGCGCTTCGCCGGGGCGGCGGTCTTCAGCCGCCTTGACCAGCTCGTCATAGGCACGGATACGCGCCTTGGACTTGGCCTGACGTGCCTTCGGCGAGGATGCAATCCATTCCTGTTCGCGGGCAAGGGCCTTCTGGCGCGCACCTTCTTCACGGTCTTCCTGTGCCATGCGCTTTGCCTTGGCCTGCAGGTAGGCGGAATAGTTGCCCTCGTAGGGAATACCGCGGCCACGGTCGAGTTCGAGAATCCAGCCCGTGACATTATCGAGGAAGTAGCGGTCGTGGGTAACCATCAGGATGGCGCCCGGATATTCGCGCAGATGCTTTTCCAGCCAGGCGATTGTCTCGGCGTCGAGGTGGTTGGTCGGTTCGTCGAGCAGAAGCAGGTCTGGCTGGCGCAGCAACAACTGGCAAAGGGCAACGCGACGCTTTTCACCGCCGGACAGATTATCAACCGTTGCATCGCCGGGTGGGCACCGCAGGGCATCCATGGCCATTTCGACCTGGCTTTCGAGATCCCACAGGTTCTGGCTGTCGATGATGTCCTGAAGCTTTGCGCCCTCTTCCGCCGTCTCGTCGGAATAGTTCATCATCAATTCGTTGTAACGGTCGAGAATAGCCTTCTTGTCGGCCACCCCTTCCATCACGTTTTCAAGAACATTCTTGGAAGGATCAAGCTGGGGCTCCTGCGGCAGATAGCCCAGTGTCGCGCCCTCAGCCAGCCAGGCTTCGCCGGTCCATTCCTTGTCTATGCCTGCCATGATCTTCAGAACGGTCGATTTACCGGCACCGTTCGGACCAAGAATACCGATCTTGGCATCCGGGTAGAAAGACAGATGAATGTTCTCAAGAATCTTCTTGTTGCCGTAAGCCTTGTTCAGACCGGCCATGTGATAAATGAATTGACGTGCCATAAGGACGATTGCTCCGGCGTCGAATGGGAAAGTTGCCGCTATTTAGGCGAATCCGCCGTTGGGGGCAACCATCAAACCCTATCGAAACTTTGTGTGATTGATGCGAAACACGCGCAAACCCCTCGCCGCATCATCCAGCACAGGCTCTAGGCCCGGCCAGGACCCGCCCCTGCCCAAAGCCGCAAACACCGTATCATTCGGAATGGATGGCAGGATCGGCGCACGGCAGACGGCAGCATAGTCAAACGGCTCGGACGCTGCACGACGCTTGCCCTCATCATTTGCCGCAAAGAAATCATACATCAAACGCATGCCTTCGGCTGATCGATGAAACGGTATTGCGTTGATTGTCAGCCCATCTGGCATTTGCTCCAGCATCATCAAACCGTCGCCCATCGGCATGATAATGCGGCCCGGCGGAATATCAGCCTTCACCTGTGTCGCACTCCATTTGCAGAAGCTGATACTAAGATAATCGACAACATCGGGCCGAAACGGCTGAACCGGAAAACGCCACGCTCCATAAAGACCAGCGATGACGACAGAAACAGCACTGATGCCAGCCAATTTCGCCGTCAGCTTTTTCTGCTCCTCCAACTCCTGCCAGACGATTGGCAGAAACAGCATCGTTAGCGCAGCCGGAAAGCGAATGTAGCGGGTCTGGAAAATGGCTAGGAGCGTGAGCGAAAGCGCAGCGCTCCATAGCAAGGCCGCAACCACATCCTTCTCTCGTACCCGCCGAAGCACGAAGGGAAGCGCTGCCAAAAGTGCAATTGGCAGCGGAATGAGCAGAATGACCTTGAAAAGTTCGTCATCCCGGTAAAATTCAAGAACCGATTTTTCCTGCTGCACGCGGTCAAGCCATAGGCTTTTAACCGTCGGATCGATGAAACCATAAGGACCATTCAGACAGGCGGGATAAGCTGCGAAAATAACAGCAATCAAAAATGAGCCGCTGACTATCAGCAGGCAAAGGCGGACAAGAGGCCCGCATCCTGCCAGATAAAAAACAGCCAGTGAGGTGATTGCAGCATACCCTGCCAAAGCCAGCGCAAAGGGCGCAGAAAAGACATCGCATTCGGCTGAGATCAGGCTGTCAAACCCACGCGAAAGTGGCGAAAGCGAAAGCCCGATTATCAATCCGAGGCAAAAGCCAAGTTGCAGATCCCGGCTATTGGACAAATTGAAACACCATGCCAGCGACAGGCCCAGCATCAACAGGGCGATGACAGGCAGGAGTTCCAGCCCGACGCACAGCGAAACCACGACACAGAGACCGCCGATAGCGCCACCCGTGCGGGACCGGGTGGCCAATCCCAGACACAGCACAATTAAGGCAACGAGTTGCACATTGTGATGATCTATCCGCCCCGGAGAAAATTCCCATAGAGAGAATGGCATGATTGCAAATGCCGCAACGATGTGGATGGGGCGGAGCTTAACCTGAGAACCGCCCAGCTTCACTGCCGTGTTCACCCACGTCCAGCAGAACAGAAGCCCTAAAACGCACGGCCAAAGGGCAAGGCTAAAATGCAGGGCCTGTGCCTCAGGCAGCGCCAGGGCAAACTGCTTGACAAGAATGACATAGGGTAGATCGACAATCCGAGACCAAGACGAAACATAGCCGCCGGGCATATCAACGCCCTGAATGGTCAGATCAAACCAGTGGCCATGCGCAAGAAGTTGCTGAATCTGCACCTTGCGCAGCACATCATCCACATCGCCGAAATACGATCGGGCATCCAACATATCGCCGACCATCAACGCGAGCCAGGTGGCTGCTGCGACGAGAAACAACAGGCCGCGACGGGTCTGTGCACCCTTCATGTTCTCAGCCGAGCGGGACTTTCGACCATTGAAAAGCTGAGACATGAAAAACAACCAGAGTATCAATATCTTCAATTTTAACTAGAATAATTCTTCATCCTCTCTGAAGCATTAACAAGCCCTGCCGTTGCAAATTTCGATAGGTGGCGTCACAAGTTTGATCAGCACCAAGCGGTTTGCGGAGGAATGATGTTTTCGACAGTCGAGGAACTGCAAAGCCCAACGGGCGCGACACTTGCCACTCGCCATCAACCTGCGCTGGAAGCACCCAAAGCCATTCTGCAAATCTGCCATGGGCTTGCCGAACATTCTGCGCGCTATGCTGGCTTTGCTGACTTCATGGCGACGAATGGCTATGAAGTTTATGCCCATGATCATCGCGGCCATGGCCTGACTAAAGCGCCAGATGCGGTGCGGGGGCGGTTTGCGGAACGTGGCGGCGTCGAAAAAGTATTGGCTGATGTCAAAGCCGTAGCTGATCATGCGCAAAGCAGACATCCCGGCCTGCCGATCCTGCTGTTCGGCCATTCTATGGGCGGGCTGATTGCAATGAATGCGGTGCTGGATCAGCCCCGTCAATATGCGGGCGTGGCAATCTGGAACTCGAATTTCGCCGTCGGCGCCCTCGGACGCGTGGCACAATGGGTCCTGAAGACCGAACGGGCCCTGAAAGGTTCGGATGTGCCAAGCCTTATCCTGCCAAAGCTGACCTTTGAAACATGGGGCCGTTCCATGCCCGATTTCAAAAGCCAGGCAGATTGGCTCAGCCGCGATCGGAATGAGGTGGAAGCCTACGAGAAAGACCCGCTTTGCGGGTTCGACATCAGCGTCTCGATGTGGCTGGATGTGTTTGCCCTCACCTTTCGTGGCACGGAAAGCGAAAGGCTCTACCGCCTGCCGAAATCCCTGCCCTTCCACCTCGTCGGCGGCGGCCAGGACCCTGCGACCGACAAGGCCAAGGCAACTTCCTGGCTGTCGCATCGGCTGGCACAGGCGGGCTTCTCCAATGTTCACAAGCGCATCTACCCGGAAATGCGCCATGAAACCCTCAACGAATTTGGTCGTGACGTTGCCATGCAGGAATTTTGCCAATGGGCAGACGGCGTCGTTCAGGCACGGCACCCTTAACGCACCGGAATAGAGCCATGACTTTAATTCACGTGCCGAGCGCGTGAGGCGCCGCTATGGATTGATGACGCGGAACAAATGGCAGGACGGGTGCAACTCATGAACGACGAGAGCAGCAGGCAGGCGCCCTTGAAAGGCATCAAGGTTATTGAACTGGCGCGAGTTCTGGCTGGCCCCTGGGCGGGCCAGATGCTGGCAGACCTGGGTGCCGATGTCATCAAGGTCGAGAACCCGAATGGCGGCGATGATACCCGCGCCTGGGGGCCTCCTTTCGTTGAAAGCATCGACGGGGAAAATCTCTCCGCCGCCTATTATCATTCCACCAATCGCGGCAAACGCTCGATTGCAGTCGATTTCAGCACGCCGGAAGGACAGGACATCGTTCGCAGGCTGGTTGAAGATGCCGATGTCCTCATCGAAAACTTCAAGCTGGGCGGCCTGAAAAAGTATGGCCTGGACTATGAGAGCCTTCGCGCCATCAATCCGCGTCTGGTCTACTGCTCCATTACGGGCTTCGGTCAGAACGGCCCCTATGCGCAACTCGCTGGCTATGATTACATCGTGCAGGGCATGTCCGGCTTCATGTCCATCACGGGCGCACCCGGTGGTGAACCCATGAAGGCAGGCGTTGCCATTGCCGATATCTTTACCGGCATCTATGCCGTGACAGCCATTCAGGCAGCCCTCATTCATGTCCTGCGGACGGGACAAGGCCAGCATGTGGATATGGCCCTTCTCGATGTCATGTCCGCTGTGCTTGCAAACCAGAATATGAACTACCTGATATCGGGCCAGTCGCCCGTGCGGCTTGGCAATGCCCATCCCAATATCAGCCCTTACGAAGTGGTGCCGACAGCCGATGGCCATCTCATTCTGGCCGTTGGCAATGACGGGCAGTTTTCACGCCTTTGCAAGATCCTCGGCCTCGAAGCACTCGCACAGGATCCGCGTTATGCCACCAACAAGGCCCGCGTTGCCAATCGGGAAGATGTCCGCGCGGCCGTGACTGAACGGACGGCCAGCTGGACCAAGGCCGATCTTCTGGCGGCCTGTGGTGAGAACGCCGTTCCCGCCGGCCCCATCAACGCGATCCATGAAATGTTCGAGGATCCCCAGGTGAAGGCGCGCGAATTGCGCATCGACCTGGAGGCAGAGGATGGCACCGTCATCCCCGGTGTCCGGACGCCTATCATTTTGTCCGAGACACCGCTTGTCTATCACAGACCAAGCCCAGCTTTGGGCCAGCACACGCAAGACGTTCTCGCCGAGCTTGAGGCGCGGGACCAGAAGAGGAAAAAGGCATGAAAACCGGCGGCGAACTGATTGTCGAAGCGCTCAAGGCAAATGGCGTCAAGCGCGTATCCTGCGTACCGGGAGAAAGCTATCTTGCTGTCCTGGACGCGCTTTATGAGAGCGGTATCGACGTGCTGATCTGCCGCCAGGAAGGCGGCGCAGCAATGATGGCCGACAGCTGGGGTCGCCTGACCGGCGAGCCGGGCATCTGCATGGTTACGCGCGGCCCGGGCGCCACAAACGCATCAGCAGGTCTGCATGTCGCCATGCAGGATTCCATTCCGATGATTCTCTTCATCGGCCAGGTTCAGCGCGATGCCCGTGAACGTGAAGCCTTCCAGGAGGTCGAATATCGTCGCGCCTTCACCGAATTTGCAAAATGGGTGGGTGAAATTGACGATGCCCGCCGCATTCCAGAATTCGTCACCCGCGCTTTCGCCGTTGCAACGTCAGGCCGTCCCGGACCCGTGGTGCTGACACTGCCGGAAGATATGCTGCGCGACATGGTGGAGGCACCGGAGGCAAAGCCCTACACGCCTGTGGAAAGCCATCCCGGTGCAGGCCAGGTAACGGCATTCGAGCAGATGCTGCGGGAAGCACGGCGCCCGATGTTCATTCTCGGCGGCACGCGCTGGAGCGAAAAGGCAGTGGCCGACTTCCGCACATTCGCGGAGAAATTCCGGGTGCCTGTCGGCTGCTCCTTCCGCCGCCAGATGCTGTTCGATCACATGCACACCTGTTACGCGGGTGATGTCGGCATTGGCATCAATCCCGCACTCGCCAGGGAGATCAAGGATTCCGACCTGATCGTGATGCTCGGCGCGCGCATGTCGGAAATGCCGTCCTCCGGTTATACGCTACTGGATATTCCTTATCCTTCACAGAAGCTCATTCACATCTATCCAGACCCGGAAGAGCTTGGCCGCATCTACCGTCCGGATCTGGCCATCGTCGCGGCCCCGGCAGAATTCGTGGACGCCATTTCCAAGCTGGAACCACCAGCCCTGCCAATCTGGGCGGAGCGCAGCGCCGCCATGCACGATGCCTATCTGCGCTGGTCGACACCGCCGGAAACCGGCCCGGGCGATGTGCATATGGGACCGATCATGAACTGGATCGAGGAGAATGTTCCTCGCGACGCCATCTTCACCAATGGCGCTGGCAATTACGCGACCTGGGTTCACCGTTTCCATCGCTTCCGTGCTTACAACACGCAATCTGCACCAACATCCGGCTCCATGGGTTATGGCCTGCCAGCAGCAGTTGCCGCCAAGCAATTGTTTCCGCAGCGTGAGGTGATCTGCTTTGCAGGCGACGGATGCTTCATGATGCACGGTCAGGAGTTCATCACCGCCGTGCGCTATGGCCTGCCTATCATCACCGTGCTGGTAAACAACGGCACCTATGGCACCATCCGCATGCATCAGGAGCGTGATTATCCGGGACGAGTCAGCGGCACCGACCTGGTGAACCCGGATTTCGTGGCCTTCGCCGCCGCCTATGGCGGCCATGGGGAGCGCGTATCGAAAACAGACGAATTCGGCCCCGCCTTCGAGCGCGCCCGCGCTTCCGGCAAGCCCGCGATTATCGAAGTCATGCTATCGCCGGAAGCCATCACTCCGACCCGCACGCTGACGCAGATTCGCGACAAGACTGCCTAGATAGAATCACTAAAAAGCCCGCCGGATCAACACGATCCGGCGGGCTTTTGAATCACTTCATTCGGTACGGATTCAGATCGCAGCCGTGACGATGAACTCAACCTTGTAATCCGGCGTCGCCAGTGCAGCTTGACTGGTTGCGCGTGCTGGCGGGTTTGCCGGGTCGATCCAGGCTTCCCAAACAGCATTCATCTCGGCGAAGGTGGACATATCGGAGAGGTAGATGATCGTCTGGAGGATCTTGGACTTGTCCGAACCGGCAAGAGCCAGAAGGCGATCGACTTCCGCCAGAGCAGACTTGGACTGCTCGGTAACGGAGGTGCCTTCACCAACCTGACCTGCGAGATAAACGGTGTTGCCGTGCACAACGGCGCCGCTCATGCGCTTGCCGGGTTCGATACGCTTAATGCTCATGGAAATGCTCCCCAATGAATTGAGCTTCAAGAAATGAATGGAGATAGAAGGGATCAGCCGCGCAGATGCAGGCTCTTCTCATAGATCGCCGTGGAGCGCGCGCCAGAACGGCAATAGCCGAGCATCGGACGCGGGAAGTCGTCCAGTGCGTCCACCATGCCACGAACAGCATCCGCATCCACGCCCATGCGACCGACCGGCACATAGGCAATCTCAAGCCCGAGTTCCTTGGCCCGCGCAGAGATTTCCGCAAAGCTTGGCTGGCCCGGCTCCTCTTCGTCCGGTCTGTTGCAGACGATGGACTTGAACCCCATGGCCTTTATGTCATCGAGATCTGCGGGGGTAATCTGCCCCGTCACAGAATATTCGTCGTTGATCTGGCGGATATCCATTGTTCGGCCTCCGGCTCTGAAAAATCGAGGCTTTCCAATTACGACGGTGCGGCAGTGGCGTCAATCGCAGCTTGGCCGGCAGGCATCACACGAAAGAGAAACGAAGCCCGTATTCAGCACTCTCTCCGGGTTTCAACTTTTCGAGTTCGCCGCATTTTTGCAGCTCGGCCCGGCTGACCCAGCGGTGCGAAACAGGCTCAATGCCCAGAACATGGGCCGGTGCCTTTTGATTTCGCCAGATTTGCAAATAGGGCAGCGAGGCAGTGGCAAAGCGAACACGCAAGGTCAACCCGCCAAGTGCTGCGATAGGGCCAAGCGAGACCTCTGCCCACTCCTCGCCCTTCCTTTGCGCCGAAACGCAAAACACACCACCCGGATCTTCCCCGAAGTTCCAGGCAAAGCCTCCGTCCTGCAACATGGCCCCGGACAGGCGGACCTGTTCATCGAACAGCCAGGCACCAATGTTCATGTGGTACATATGCACCTTGGCAAAGGCGACCTTTCCCACATTTGTCACCTTGTCGCTCAGACAGACCTCGCCCGATTCGCCATCGATGCGCCAATGGCGCTCCAGCAGCGCCTCTCCCCCGTCCGCCGTTTTCACAGGAACCCGCGCAGTGCATTCGGCATCCTGCCCCTGAGCATCCCAGAAAAGAATTTCTGCCGGATGGGACGAATAGGAGCCGTGCAGAGGATAGCGCCCCTCGCCGCCCGCAATTGGCTCGGGATGGCGAATATGGTCCGGCCCGCAGGTAAAGAGAAAGCCCTCAAGGGAATGGTCGATGCGCGGGTCGCCATCATCGGGAATGGCGCGTCCGGGTGCGATATCCGTGCCATTGACGATGCAGCTGCCGATATCGAGAACGCTGGTGGGATCGAGATAAATCTTTGGGCCGCGGGCTGCGAACAACGCCTTCACAATCTTCTCCCTGATCCGTGATTTGCCAAGACGGTTAGGAAACTACGAATTTAAGCCTTCGTTCACCCTAACTTTCTATTTTTCCACACTTGCGTCAAATTCCGCCTGTCTGAGAAAACGCGATAATCTGGGGGAACGGGACGGCAGATTCGCCGTTCTTCGTTTAATTCTGAAAACGGTGATAACGTGAAGCGCTTCATCATTACAAGCCTGAGTATCCTTGCTCTTGTGGGAACGCAGCTGGCAACGCCAGCCGCCGCCCAGGGGCGCTATGCTCGCGCGCCGTCCGACACCGTTCTGGTTGCTCCGGATGGCGCCATTCTCGATTACATGCCGGATGGCGGCGATGCTGCCATCAGCCGCGACGGCATGGGTCGCCGCGTCTTCATCGATCGCTGGGGCAATGTGATTGCCACGGAAATTCGCGCCGACAGCTATGGTCGCGCTCCCGGTGCCTATCCTCCCCCTCCCGGACGGGCCCAAAACGGCTATGACCCCTATGGCCAGGCCAATGCAGGCGGCTATCAGGATTATCGCCAATATCGGCCCGGCGAACCGGGAGACATCACCGGCACCATCCGTCGCGATGCCTCCATCGAGCGTCTGCCTCTCAACGATGACGGCATGATCATGGATGATGGAGCGGAGACCGGGGCACTGGAGCAACCTCTTCCTCAGCCCAATCTCGCGCCGCGCAGCAACAAGCCGGTTATCACCCCTACCAATAAGCCGCTGGCCGAAATCGTGGCGCTGCAGGTCTTTCTTGACCGTCAGGGCATCTCGCCGGGCGTGATCGACGGCCATCTGGGCGACAACGTCAACAAGGCCATTGCAGCCTGGCAGGATATGACGGGCGAAACGCTCGACCCGAACAATTCCGAAGACATCATGCAGCGCCTCACTTACGAAGGCGGCCTGCCGATGGTTGATTACACCATCACGGCAGCAGATGCGGCAGGCCCCTATGTCGCATCCATTCCGGATGACTACGCTCACAAGGCGCAGCTTCCCGCCATGTCCTTCACTTCTGTCAGTGAAGCGCTGGCCGAGCGCTTCCACATGGATGAAGGCTTCCTCAAGTCGCTCAATCCGGGCGCGGATTTCACGATCCCGGGCACGATCATCAAGGTCGTCAATCCAGGCCCAGCCAAGACCGGTGAAGTGGTTCGCGTTGTTGCGGACAAGGCAAAGAAACAGGTTTTCGCCTATGGCGCGGATGGCAAGCTGATCGCAGCCTACCCTGCTACCATCGGTTCATCGGATACGCCCTCGCCCACCGGCACGCATACAGTGCAGCGCATCGCGCTGAACCCCGGCTATACCTACAATCCGAAGATCAATTTCAAACAGGGGAACAACGACAAGATCCTGCAGATCCCTCCAGGTCCGAACGGCCCTGTCGGCACGGTCTGGATTGCCCTGTCAAAACCCACCTACGGCATCCACGGCACACCCGAACCATCCAAGATCGGCAAGACGAACAGCCACGGCTGCATTCGCCTGACCAACTGGGATGCAACCGAACTGGCAAAGATGGTGAAGCCCGGAACGGTGGTGGAGTTCGTGGACTGAACGCAGTACATGTCCGAAACAAAAAAGGGGCGCTCCGGGCGCCCCTTTTTTTCATGCCGTGGAATACGTGCTCACGCGGCAGAGCGGTTGAAGCTCAGCACGCGGCCCACGCCGGAGCGAACGACGCGCACCGGCATCAGGCGTTTCACTTCATCGGCCAGCGCGCGGCTGTTTTCCCGCGCCTTATCGAGGTTGGACACTTTCGCCGGATCGAGCGTGTAGAGCGTACCGCCGGTTTCGAACAACTCGCGGAAGGCCGTGCGCTCGCCGATGGGCGTATTCAGAACATTCACGCCGCGCTGCGCCAGCAAGCCCTTGATGGCAACGAGCGAGCGGGTGGTCACCATTGGCGTCACCCGCGTCAGCACGACGGAATGGGCAATATCTAGCCCGCCCTTCTGCTTCATCTGGGCCAGAAGATCGAGTATTTGCGCCGCGCCCTTGGCATCCATTGCGGACCCCTGAACCGGAATGAACACATGATCCGACAGACCGAGCGCGGTCGTGACCAGCGCATCGCGGGCACCTGCGAGATCGATAATGAAGTAATCGGTCTGGCTGGCCATTTCGCGCAGGTGACAGTGTAGCGACGCCACGCTGACTTCCGTGATAATGGTGATGTTGCGCACTGCACCCGAAATCTCATGCCACTGGCTGATCCAACGCTGCGGATCGCCATCGATCAAGGTGACGCGATGTCCTTGATGGGCAAGCTCCGTGGCAAGAAGGAGCGCCGCAGTTGTCTTGCCGGCCCCGCCCTTGGCATTTGCGAAAGAAATCACTGGCATTTATTTGCGTCCCCGTCGGTGTTTGAGCCGCATCGCTCAACCGAGCACCGCTACATTGTGCTCATGCTACAATTCTGAGCAATCATGGTTAACGAGCGGTAAATTTACGAGCCGTTAAACTTACCTAATAGAAATTGCATTGGCTAATTCCATTCATTCTCAAATTTGCAAAAGCGCAAGATTTCAGCCGGTTACGCGCTGCCATTGAATCAAAAAGCCCGGACAAGCCGGGCTTCAGAAGTTAACGTATGGCTTGGTTTAGAAACAAGCGCGGAAAAGCTCCTTGGTGTTTTCCAGCGTCATTTCCACGGGATTGCCGCCGCAGGATGGATCCTCGATTGCCATGGCGGCCAGTTCATCGATGCGGTCTGGCTGAATGCCCATCGCTGTCAAATTCTCCGGAACATGCAGTTCGGCACGCAGCTTCAGCACATAATCGTAGAAACCATCGAAGCCGCCGGATATGCCGAGATAGGCAGCGGCGCGTTCGATCTTTTCCTCGATTTTCACACGGTTGAACTTCAGCACCGGCGGCATGACCACCGCATTGGTCATACCATGATGGGTGTTATAGACGGCACCGATCGGGTGCGAAAGCGCATGGATGGCACCCAGCCCCTTCTGGAAAGCCACGGCCCCCATGGCAGCGGCAGCCATCATGTTGGTGCGGGCTTCGAGGTCAGTTCCTTCGCGGTAGGCTCGGGGCAGAAACTCCTTGACCAGCCGCATGCCTTCCAGCGCGATGCCCTGGCTCATGGGATGGAAGAAGGGAGAGCAATAGGCTTCCAGGCAATGGGCAAAGGCATCCATGCCGGTGCCTGCCGTAATCGCTTTCGGCATGCCCACCGTCAGCTCCGGATCGGCAATTACAACGCCGGGCAGGAACTTGGGATGGAAAATGATTTTCTTCACATGGGTTTGGGAATTGGTGATGACCGAGGCGCGACCAACTTCGGAGCCGGTGCCTGCTGTTGTTGGCACAGCAACAATGGGCGCGATGCCTTCCACCTTGGCACGCGTCCACCAATCGCCAATGTCTTCAAAATCCCAGACAGGCCGCGTCTGCCCCACCATGAAGGCGACGCATTTGCCGAGGTCGAGGCCGGAGCCGCCGCCGAAGGCCACAACGCCATCATGTCCGCCATCGCGAAAGGCCTTGATGCCGGCTTCGAGATTCTTCTCGTTCGGGTTCGGATCCACATCCGCGAAAATTGCGCGACCAAGACCTGCCTCCTCCAGCACATCCAGCGCGCCGAGAGTGATGGCCATATTGGCAAGCCCGCGATCGGTAACCAGCAGCGGCTTTTTCATGCCCAGCGACTTGCAGGCATCCGCCAGTTCCTTGATGCGGCCGCGGCCCAGCTTGATGGCGGTGGGATAGCTCCAGTTTGCGGTGATATTCATGGTCTTTAAGCTTTCTTGAAGTGATAGGACTTGGGCCGGGTCAGGTTATGGAAGCCAAGCACGGAGAGCGAACCGCCCCGGCCGGTTTCCTTCACACCCGTCCAAACCAGCGCCGGATCCAGATAATCGCAGCGGTTCATGAAGACCGTGCCCGTTTCCAGCTCGCCACCAAGGCGCGAGGCCCGTTCCTCATCCCTGGTCCAGAGCGATACGGTCAGCCCGTATTTGCAGTCGTTCATCAGGCGAAGCGCCTCATCATCGCTCTTCACCTTCATGATGCCGACAGCAGGGCCGAAGGTCTCTTCACGCATGAAGTCCATGGAATGGTCCACATCCACCAGAACCTGCGGCATCATGTAGGCGCCGCCATCGTCCTGCGGAAAGAGCTTCGGATCGACCAGCGCCTTGGCACCCTTGGCCACCGCATCGGCTATCTGTTCGCGCACCACCTTGGCAAAGCGCGCATTGGCCATCGGGCCAAGCGTCGTTTCCTTGTCCAGCGGATTGCCAAGCTTATAGTTCGAGACCCAGGCGACGGATTTTTCGACGAAAGCATCATAGAGGCTTTCGTGAACGTAGATCCGTTCGATGCCGCAGCAGCACTGCCCGGAATTATAGGTCGCGCCATCCATCAACGTATCGACGGCAGCATCGAGATCCGCATCTTCCATGACATAGCCGGGGTCCTTGCCGCCAAGCTCCAGCCCCATGCCGGTGAAGGTGCCAGCCGCAGCGCGCTCCACTGCGCGGCCACCGGCAACAGAACCGGTAAAGTTGATGAAGTTGAAGGAGCCTGCCGCAATCAGCTTCTCGGAGGTCGGATGATCCAGGAAAAGGTTCTGGAACACATCCTCCGGCACTCCTGCCTCCACGAAGGCGCGCACCATACGTTCACCTACCAGAAGCGTCTGGGCCGCATGCTTGATGACCACCGTATTGCCCGCCATCAGCGCCGGGGCGATTGTGTTGATGGCCGTCATATAAGGATAGTTCCAGGGCGCAATGACGAAGACGACGCCATGCGGCTCCCGCTCAATGCGGCGGGTAAAGGCAGCACTGTCCTCGATCTGGATCGGCGCCAGCGCTTCCGCAGCTACATTCGCAACATAATTGGAACGCTCGTTGAATCCCTTGAACTCCCCGCCGTAGCGCACCGGGCGGCCCATCATCCACGCCAGTTCCGGCACCACCTCGTCCGCCATCTCGTTGAGACGCGCCACGCCCTTCATCACGAGCTGAACGCGCTCTTCCAGCGGACGCTTCGCCCAGTCTTTCTGCGCCCGGCGCGACCGCTGAACGGCCTCAGCCGCCGCCTCGAAACTCATGGCCGGACGTTCGGCATAGATCGAACCATCTACCGGCGAGATACATTGGATCATTGTCATGATCGTTTTCCTGTTACCCTTCAACTGGCGACAGCGGCCGGGGCCGCCATCGATCTTTTAAGCTATAGAACCGTCAGCGACGGCACGGAATGGTGCTGGATGTCACGCCCGCTCAAAACCGCGCGCAACTTCCCAATCGGTAATACGGCGGTCATATTCCTCCTGCTCCCACTCGGCAGCGCGCACATAATGATCGATCACATCATCGCCGAAGGCTTCACGCAGCATGGCGGAATTGCGCAACGTTTCTGTGGCATGACGCAATGTGCGCGGAATTTCCTTCACGCCCTTGCCGCTATAGGCATCGCCCACGAAAGCGGGTTCAAGCTGTATCCTGTTCCTGATGCCTTCCATACCGGCAGCAAGCAGGGCAGCCATCGCCAGATAGGGGTTGAGATCGGAGCCGCCGATGCGGCATTCGATACGGATGCCCTTCGTTTCCTCCCCGCAAAGCCGGAAGCCCGCGGTGCGGTTATCCTTGCTCCAGACGATCTTTGTCGGCGCGAATGTTCCCGCGACAAAGCGCTTGTAGGAGTTGATGTAAGGCGCGAGGAAGTATGTGTATTCCGCAGCATAGGTGAGCAGTCCCGCCACATACTGGCGCATCACCTCCGACATGCCGTATTCGCTTTTCTCATCAAAGAAGGCGGAGGTCTTTCCGTCCGTGCTCCAGAGAGACTGGTGAATGTGGGAGGAAGAACCGGCGGCATTATAGTGCCACTTGGCCAGGAAGGTCGCCGCCTTGCCCTTGGCCCAAGCGATTTCCTTCACGCCGTTTTTGATGATGACGTGGCGATCCGCCATGGTCAGAGCCTCGGCATAGCGCACGTTGATCTCTTCCTGACCGGCAGAGGCCTCACCCTTGGAATTCTCGACAGGAACGCAGGCTCCCTGAAGCCCGGTGCGGATGGCCCGCATGACCTCCTCTTCCTTGGTGGTCTGGAAGATATGGTAATCCTCGTTGTAAGCGCTGGCGAGTTTGAGATTGCGATAGCCACTTTCGCGTGCAGCCTCGAAACTCTGGTCAAACAGGAAGAATTCCAGCTCCGTGGCCATGAAGGCGGTAAAGCCCATGTCTTCCAGCCGCTTGACCTGTTTCTTCAGAATGGCACGAGGAGAATGCGGCACTTCCGCATGGGTGTGATGATCCAGCACGTCGCATAGCACCAGCGCCGTGCCTTCCAGCCACGGAATTTTGCGCAGCGTGGCAAGATCCGGCTTCATGGTGTAATCGCCATAGCCCTTCTCCCAACTGGTCGCCTTGTAGCCGGAAACGGTTTCCATCTCCATGTCCGTTGCCAGCAGATAATTGCAGCTGTGGGTCTCCTTCCACGCGCTATCGACAAAATATTCCGCCTGAAAACGCTTGCCCATCAAGCGCCCCTGCATGTCGATCTGGGCTGCAATGACCGTGTCTATCCGCCCGGCGGCCACATCGATCTTCAGGTCGTCAAAGGTATAGGTCGAGGTCATTTTCCGTATCCGTTCGTGTAGCAAGAACCGCCACGCCTCCCGCGTGGCGGCTTATGGTCTTGTGCGCCGGTCAGGCTTCGCCCACGGCAGCCTCGGCGGCTGCGATCTGCTCCTTGCGCTTGGCAATGGCGTCGCCGATAGGCGGCCCCATGAAACGGCGGTTCTCGAAGCCGAACCAGACGATGGCGGTCAGAACCAGAAAGCCAACCGTGATTTCCAGCGCCCAGTCATTGGGTGGCTGCACACCGATGTAGAAGATGATGGCCATCGAAATCACGGCCAGCACCGCCACCAGCTTGTAAGTGCCCACCCCCATGTTCCACGGCCCCATCGCCGGCCATTTCGATGTGCCGATCGCCAGGAAGCCAAGGGCAATGGGCAGCACGAAGGACAGGAAAATGAAGATGACCGTGCAGGAAACCACAATGGAATAGGCAGGGGTTCCGGCAATGGTGATGGCCGAGGTGAACCAGACGAACAGAACGGCCAGAACGGCACCGGTCCAGATCGCAGCAACGGGCGTGCGGTATTTGACGCTCACTTTCGCCAGCGCGGAGGAGGCAGGCAGCCCCTTGTCACGAGCGAAGGCGAAGATCATGCGCGATACAGATGTCACCGTTGCCAGACCGCACAGAAGCTGGGACAGGAAGATCAGTGCGTACATGATGTTCTTCAAGACCGGATTGACCTGCGCGTCCATCGCCCAGAAAAACACGTTCCAGCCCTGTTTTGCCGCGTCATCCATGTTGGGCAGCATCAAAACGAAGGCGCAGAGCATGACATAGCCGAACACCGTGGCCCAGATAACCGAGGAGATCATGCCCTTCGGCACGGCAACTGCCGCCTTGACCGTTTCTTCAGACGTGTGCGCGGACGCATCATATCCGGTGATCGTGTAGATCGGCAGCAAAAGGCCGAGCATGAATGCCATGCCGCCCGAAACCGCAGTCGGCCACACGGCTGCTCCGGTCAGGCTGCCATCGGCGGCCATTGTCGGCTGTCCGGTATAGTTGCCGAAGGTAAACAGGCGGGCAAATTCGTAGGAAGGTGCACTGATCAGGCACACCACCGTCAGGATTACCGCCGTTGCCAGGATCAGATAACCGGAAAAATCGGTGAGCTTTGCCGTCAGGCCAATGCCGAAATGGTTGATCAGCGCCTGACCTGCCGTGATGATGGCAACGAAAAGGACGCGGTTAACCAGCGTATCCTCAATGCCGAGAGTGGCACCGAAGGCCCCGAAGAAGAAGTAGAAGGTGCCGACATTGATGGCCCCCAGCACGGTGACCAGCCCGAGCAGGTTGAGCCAGGCGGAAAGCCAGCCGGTGAAGCGGTTTCCGAGGATCGAGCCCCAGTGGTAGAGCCCGCCCGCGGTGGGATAGGCGGAGCTGATTTGCGCCAGCCCAAGCGCGAAAATGCCCGAAATGAGGCAACCCAGCGGCCAGCCAATGCCAATGGATGCGCCCCCCGCACCAGACGTGGCCTGCCCCAGTGAATTGATACCGCCGGACAGAATGCAGATGATTGAAAATGAAATGGCGAAGTTGGAGAAGGAGCTCATGCGCCGCTCCAGTTCCTGCGCATACCCCATGGAGTGCAGGATCTGAATGTCCTGCTTTTTGTCATTCTCGGTATAATCAGACATGACGTTCCCCTGTCATCGAATGGCCGCCAGAACGGCCTCGAATTTCCTTTCCCGCAGCCTCGCAGCCACGGCACGCCAACAACTGTCTCCCCGGGGTCTCGTCTTTTAGTTCGGCTGCAAGCTCTCGCTCAAAAGCCCTGTCAGGAAATCGGCCACGACCCCTTGGCCGGTTTCATCTGCAATCAAATCGTTGCGCACCTCGATCATCACGTTCAAAAGCCCGTTCGGCAGCGCATGCAGTTCCAGCGTGTGCGTCACGCCATCGGCAGGGCCGTAGGGTTCATTCCGCTCGACGCGATAGAGCGTTGTGGCCTCAGCCGCAGCCAGCATACGATCAGCCAGGCGGCTGTCGCTATCGTGAAGAATGCCGATTTCCACGTCGCGCGGCTGGCCGAAATAGACCGGCGTGAAGGAATGAACGGTCACGAGAACCGGCGCCTGCGCTTCACTTTTCCGCCGTGCAATCTCATCGCGAATGCGGTTCTGGAACGGAAAATAAAGAGCCTCAGCGCGCGATGCCTTTTCAGTCTCGCTCAGATTTTCATTGCCGGGAATGCGGAAGATCTCGCTGACCTCTCGAATGGCAGCGGGCGAGTCCGGCGGACGGTTGCAATCATAGATCAGGCGCGAAAACCGTTGATGGATGAGCGTGGCATCGAGGCTTCGCGATATCAGACGGGACACGGCCAAGGCGCCGGGATCCCAGGCGATATGGGATGTAAGCGCATCGTCAGACAGACCAAGCGTGCCAAGCTTTTCCGGCAGTTTCAGCGAGGCATGCTCACACACCAGCAGAACCGGGCTGCGGCCTTGCGCATTCTCCACGGCAACCGGGTGCCCGTCGCGTTCGGTAAGGAAGTCCGTTTGAGCTAACATCGCCCCCGTCCAGCATCATGCCCTGCGTCACGGAAGAGAATTCTTCATCATCACGTCATCGTCAACTGCCATTTGAAAAATTCTTTTCAGCGCGCGGATTGACTCGACGCCTGTCACAAATGTTAACTAACGCTAAACCGGCAAGAGACCGGAAGGGGAATGGGTAAACAGTGACCTCTCCATCGCACACCGTGCTGGAGGTCATCCGTCAGCGCTATGACGGATTGACCCCGGCTGAAAAGCGGCTCGCAGACAGCCTGCTGGAGAACTATCCGGTCTCCGGTCTGGGGAGCATCACCGCGACTGCCGATAATGCTGGCGTCTCCACCCCAACGGTCGCCCGCATGGTGCAGAAACTGGGCTATAAGGGCTATCCGGAATTCCAGGCGCATCTGCACCAGGAATTGGAAGCAACCATTTCCAGCCCCATCGCCAAACATGATCGCTGGGCGGCCGGTGCGCCAACTGCGCATATTCTCAACCGCTTTGCCGAGGCGATGACCAATAATCTGAGGGACACCCTCTCCTCCATGGATGTTGCAACCTTCGATGAGGTTGCCGCGATCCTCAGGGATGAAAAGCGGGCGATCTATTTCGTCGGCGGCCGCATTACGGGCGCGCTGGCGGAATATTTCTTCACACATATGCAGGTCATCCGCCCACGCACCACGCTGATTTCCACCAATCGCAGTTCATGGCCGCAATATCTGCTGAACATGAGCGCGGGCGATGTGATCGTTATTTTCGATATCCGCCGCTATGAACAGGAACTGGCAACGCTGGCGGAAACGGCTGCGGCGAGCGGCGTGATCATCATTCTGTTTACCGATGTCTGGGCCTCGCCCGTGGCGCGTCACGCAGCGCATGTCTTCAAGGTACGGATCGAAGCCCCTTCCGCCTGGGACTCTTCGGTCGTCACACTCTTCACTGTCGAGGCGCTGATCGAGGCGGTGCAGAGCGCAAGCTGGGACAAGACCCGCGAGCGCATGAATTCTCTGGAAAAACTCTTTGAACGCAGTCGCCTTTTCCGGCGGGCGGACACAAGCAGGGAGCGCTAAATCCAGCAAAAACAAGGGAAAAACTGCCAGATCAAAATAAGACTGGGCCAAGGCAGGCCAGATACGAAAATGTCACATGCCATTCATGAAGTGGAACTACGAGTTGCGCCCACACGAACAGACCAAACGGAGGACATCGTGATGACGAAGACCAAGAGACTCCTGTCGCTGACGACTGCCATCATGGTTGCATCGAGCAGCCTTGCTTTTGCAGAACCGAGCGCAGAACTGATCGCAGCCGCC
This sequence comes from Affinirhizobium helianthi, assembly GCF_042680945.1. Classification (NCBI taxonomy): domain Bacteria; kingdom Pseudomonadati; phylum Pseudomonadota; class Alphaproteobacteria; order Hyphomicrobiales; family Rhizobiaceae; genus Affinirhizobium; species Affinirhizobium helianthi. Next base: position 84,165 of record NZ_JBHUEQ010000027.1, read on the forward strand.
AAGAAGGAAGGCATGTTGACGACAATCGCTCTTCCGCACGACTGGTGCGGCTATGGCGAAGTCATCGCTGCCTTCAAGAAGAAGTACCCGGAAATCAAGGTCAACGAACTGAACCCGGATGCCGGTTCGGCCGATGAACTGGAAGCCATCAAGGCCAACAAGGACAACAAGGGCCCGCAGGCTCCTGACGTGATCGACGTTGGTCTGGCTTTCGGCCCGCAGGCCAAGAAGGAAGGTCTTCTGCAGCCTTACAAGGTTTCCACCTGGGACGAGATCCCGGACAATGTTAAGGATCCGGAAGGCTACTGGTACGGCGATTACTATGGCGTCATGTCCTTCTTCGTGAACAAGGATCTCGTCAAGAACACGCCGAAGGATTGGGCCGATCTGCTGAAGCCGGAATATGCCGGTCAGGTTGCTCTCGCCGGTGATCCGCGCGCTTCCAACCAGGCAATCCTGGGTGTTCTCGCTGCCGGTCTTTCCACGGGCGCGAAGGCTGGCAAGGACGCCGGTGAAGCTGGTCTGAAATACTTTGCCGAAATGAACAAGGCCGGAAACTTCGTGCCTGTCATCGGCAAGGCCGGAACGCTCGCTCAGGGTGCTACCCCGATCGTCATCGCCTGGGACTACAACGCTCTGGGCTGGGGCAAGACGCTGAACGGCAACCCGCCGACTGAAGTTGTGGTACCGGAAAAGGGCGTTCTCGCTGGCGTTTACGTGCAGGGCATTTCCGCCTACGCACCGCATCCGAATGCTGCCAAGCTCTGGATGGAGCACCTCTATTCCGACGAAGGCCAGATTGGCTGGTTGAAGGGCTATTGCCACCCGATCCGCTTCAACGCCATGGTCAAGGCGAACAAGATTCCGAAGGAACTGATCGACGCCCTGCCACCGGCAGCCGCCTATGAAAAGGCCATCTTCCCGACGCTGGAAGACGTGGATGCCAACAAGGCCGCTGTTACCGGCGGTTGGGACAAGGTTGTCGGCGCCAACGTGAAGTAAGCGCTTGAAAACGTGCCGTCCCGGTTGCATTGACCGGGACGGCATCGCAAACTGGCAAAAAACAATAACGTTGCACGACAACGAGCGGGACCGAGGGGAATGACGACAGAAACACAACCGGCGCAACCTGCACCGGCGCGGTATTTGCGCCTGCCCTTGCACTGGCTGGGCATCGTGCCCTTCGCCGCCTTCATTGTTCTTTTTCTACTGATGCCGACGCTGAAGATCGTGGTCGGGGCCTTTCAAAGGCCGGATGGAAGCTTCAGTTTCGAGAACGTGCTGAATCTCTTCACCCCCTCCATCATGGCTGCCTATGGCATTTCCATCCGCATCAGCCTTGCCTCGGCCTTTTTCGGCTGCCTCATTGGCTTTGGCGTTGCCGCCGCCGTTGTGCTGGGCGGCCTGCCACGCTGGATCCGCGGCCCCCTGCTCACCTTTTCGGGCGTAGCCTCCAACTTTGCCGGCGTGCCGCTGGCCTTCGCCTTCCTCGCCACACTCGGGCCCTTAGGCTTCATCACGGTTTTCATTCAGCAGCAATTCGGCATCAACCTGCGAGCGCTGGGTTTCAACCTTCTGTCATTCTGGGGCCTCACCCTCACCTATCTCTTCTTCCAGATCCCATTGATGGTCCTCATCATTACACCAGCCCTCGATGGCTTGAAGAAGGAGTGGCGGGAAGCCGCCTCGATCCTGGGTGCCACCAATTTTCAATACTGGCGCCTGGTCGCCCTACCGGTTCTCACCCCTGCCATTCTCGGCACTTTCGCGCTGCTTTTCGCCAATGCCTTTGGCGCAGTTGCAACGGCGATCGCGCTTACCGGCTCCTCGCTGAACATCGTGCCGATCCTGCTTTTCGCGCAAATTCGCGGCGATGTGCTGGGAGATCCGCATCTTGGCTATGCGCTCGCCTTCGGCATGATCGTGGTCACCGGCGTGGCCAACACCGTTTACATCTGGCTGCGGGCGCGCAGTGAAAGGTGGATGAAATGAAACGTCTATGGGCCTGGGCCGCGCTGACTGTCGGTCTTCTCTATTTCATCCTGCCGCTGATCGGCATGACGAATTTTTCGCTGAAAATGCGTCGTGGCGAATATTCTTTTGACGCCTATCTGAAGGTGTTTGGCGACGACCGTTTTCGCGAAACCTTCAGCTACTCGGTCACACTTGCGCTGTTCACCATTCTCGTCGGCGTCTTTCTCGTTGTGCCAACCGCCTACTGGGTCCGCTTGAAGCTGCCCTTTCTTCGGCCCTATATCGAATTCATCACCCTGCTGCCGCTGGTCATCCCGGCCATTGTCGTGGTCTTCGGCTATATCCGGCTCTACAACACATCCAGCTGGTTGCCGCTGACGGGAAGCGCCTTCGGAACCGATATGCTGCTGGTTTTCGGCTACACCGTTCTCGCCCTTCCCTATATGTATCGCGCAGTCGATACGGGCTTGCGCACCATCGATGTGACAACCCTGACGGAAGCGGCGCAAAGCCTTGGCGCTGGCTGGTTCACCATTATCGGGCGCATCATTCTGCCAAACGTACTGATTGCCGTGCTTTCCGGTGCCTTCCTGACCTTTGCCATCGTCATTGGCGAATTCACCATGGCCGCCCTTCTGAACCGCCCGGCATTTGGTCCTTACATGCAGCTACTCGGGGCGAACCGCGCCTATGAACCGGCTGCGCTTGCCGTTATTGCCTTCGCCATCACCTGGGGCTGCCTTGGCCTGATCCAACTGGTCTCCCGCCTGCAAAAATCCGCGCAGCGCCCGGTCTGAGGATAGAATTGATATGAGCTTTCTCACACTTTCCCATTTGCAAAAGTCCTTCGGCTCTGTCCGGGTCGTGCATGATTTCAACATGTCGATTGAGAAGGGCGAGTTCATTTCTTTCCTCGGCCCATCTGGCTGCGGCAAAACCACCGTTCTGCGCATGATTGCCGGTTTCGAAACACCGTCCAATGGCAGCATCGCAATTGGCGGCAAGGACCAGACGAAGCTTCGCCCGAACCAGCGCAATATCGGCATGGTGTTTCAGGCCTATGCGCTGTTTCCCAATATGAACGTTTTCGACAACGTGGCCTTCGGACTGAAGGTGGCGGGTAAGTCCAAGGCCGAGATCAAAACGCGCGTCGATGAAATGCTGAAGCTCATCCATCTGGAGCATCTGGCGGATCGCTATCCCTACCAGATGTCTGGCGGCCAGCAGCAGCGCGTGGCGCTGGCGCGCGCACTGGCCCCTGCCCCACAGGTCCTGCTTCTCGATGAGCCTCTCTCCGCTCTCGATGCAAAGATCCGCGTTTCGCTGCGTGAGGAAATTCGCCAGATCCAGCGGCAGCTTGGCATCACCACCGTCTTCGTCACGCATGATCAGGAAGAGGCGCTCTCCATTTCTGACCGGATCGTCGTCATGAACGGCGGCAAGGCGGATCAGATCGGCACGCCGTTCGAGATCTACAACAACCCGGCCACGCGCTTTGTCGCCTCTTTCGTCGGCACGCTGAACCTGATCGAGGCCAAGGTACTGGATGCCTCGGCCAGCCAGATCGCCATCGGTGATCAGCAGATCCTGCTCAAGAAACCCATTGCCAAGGCAAATGGCGAAAAGATCACCGTAGCGCTTCGCCCGGAAGCCGGCTCTTTGGCAGAAAGCGCCAAAGGCGATGTGCGAATTTCGGGCGTGGTGACGTCCAGCCATTTCCTCGGCTCGGTCATCCGCACGCGGCTGGACGTGGGCGGGGCACTGGTTTCATTCGACATGTTCAACGATCCCGGCACCGCACCACCGGCTCTTGGCGAACGCATCCATCTCAACTTTGCATCAGAAGATTTGATGATTCTAGCAGAGTAGCGCGCTGTTTCCGCCTGAGAAAAAGCACTACTGCAAGCCCATCTCAGGAGGTCACTTATGCGCGCATTATTCTATGAGCTTTTCGGCGAGGCACCGAAGGTGGCAAAGTTGCCGGATCCAGAGCCGACCCCGGATGGGGTGGTGATCGAGGTGAAGGCCACCGGCCTTTGCCGCAGCGATTGGCACGGCTGGATGGGCCACGATCCGGATATCCGGCTGCCGCATGTTCCTGGCCACGAATTTGCTGGTGTCATTTCGGCCGTGGGCAAGGATGTGCGCCGTTTCAAGATTGGCGATCGGGTCACCGTACCGTTCGTCTCCGGCTGTGGCCACTGCCATGAATGCCGTTCCGGCAACCAGCAGGTCTGCGAAGCACAATTCCAGCCGGGCTTTACCCATTGGGGTTCCTTCGCGGAATATGTTGCCATCAACCACGCGGAACAGAACCTTGTGCATCTGCCGGACAGCATGAGCTATGCGACTGCGGCAAGCCTTGGCTGCCGTTTCGCGACCTCCTTCCGGGCGGTCGTCGATCAGGGTCGCCTGAAGGGCGGCGAATGGCTGGCTGTTCACGGGTGCGGCGGTGTCGGCCTGTCCGCCATCATGATTGGCAAGGGCCTTGGTGCCCGCATTGTCGCCATTGATATTGCGGAAGACAAGCTGGCTATGGCGAAGGCGCTTGGCGCGGAAGTTCTGATCAACAGCCGCAACGTTGGCGATGTGGCGGAAGCCGTGCGGGATGCAACCGGCGGCGGCGCGCATGTGTCCGTCGATGCTCTCGGCCACCCGCAGACCTGCTGCAATTCCATTTCAAACCTGCGCCGCCGTGGACGCCATGTGCAGGTGGGCCTGATGCTGGCGGATCATGCCATGCCACAAATTCCCATGGCGCGGGTCATTGCCCATGAACTGGAAATCTACGGCAGCCATGGCATGCAAGCCTGGCGCTACGATGATATGCTGGCGATGATCGAGGCAGGCAGCCTTGCACCGGAAAAGCTGATCGGCCGCCATATCACCCTGTCGCAAGCCGCTGAAGCCCTCCCTGCCATGAACAGGTTCCAGGAAAGCGGCATCAGCATCATCGATCGGTTTGAGTAACCTATCGAAGAGGCGGCTCAGGCCGCCTCTTCATTCTTCGTATTTGCTTTTCGTTTCATCCATGCTATGTATCACAACGTGATACGGAAAGATCATTCCGCGTGATCCGAACTTTTGGCAATTCACGAACAGAAGCTGTCTTTCAGCGCAATATTGCAAAGGGGTTGCCAACCGACATACAGAAGGTTGCACTTCGAAAATTGACTATGTTGCATGCCGCCCTACGACTTGACGACCTTCGCTCACCGCCTGGAAACAGGCTTGAAGCGCTAAAAGGCGATAGACACGGGCAGCATTCAATCCGCATCAACGATCAGTGGCGGATATGTTTCATCTGGAAAGATGGTGGTGCAGATAACGTTGAAATTGTTGATTACCACTGAAGCATCGGGGTAGCTGAGGATATGACTGAAAAACTTAGTCCCGTACATCCGGGTGAAATCCTCCGGGAAGAATATCTTGTTCCACTGAACTTGAGCACAGGCCGCTTAGCAAGGCAGTTGGATGTTCCACGGACACGCATTGAACGACTCGCCAAAGAAATGACGTCGGTAACCACCGACACGGCGCTTCGCCTTGCCAAATTCTTCGGAACATCACCGGAATTCTGGATGAACCTACAGTCGCACTATGATCTGGAAATTCAGGCCGAAGCGTTGAAGGATCAGTTGGCGAACATACCTGAGTTCAGAGCGGCATGATCAACTATAAAAGGGTAAGCCAAAATTTCTCCAAGATGGCCGGGCGGCGAGAGGCCGCGCCGGAAAACGGAGAAATGCCATGCATCATAAACGTAAGCGTCCCAAAAACCGTCGCGCCGGTTGTTTGATGTGCAAACCTCATAAAGCAAACGGCTCCTGCCCACGTCATATGGACATGCAGGCAGGAAATCGTCGCAGATACGAGGCAGGATCATATCAGTTGCGATGTGAAGGGATAAAAAAGGACTGACCTCTGGAGGCGGCTCAGGCCGCCTCTTCCGTTTCCGGAGTACCGCCCGGTACGTAGTTCAGCACGGGTCCAAGCCAACGCTCCACCTCGGCAATATCCATGCCCTTGCGCCGCGCGTAATCTTCCACCTGATCGCGCTCCACCTTGGCTACGCCAAAGTAATAACTGTCCGGGTGCCCGATATAGAGACCGGAAACGGAAGATCCCGGCCACATCGCATAGCTCTCGGTCAGCGTCACGCCGGTCGCCTTCTCGGCATCCAGTATGTCGAAAAGCGTGCGCTTCTCGGTGTGATCCGGCTGGGCAGGATAGCCAGGGGCCGGGCGAATACCGGCATAGTTTTCGTGTATCAGCTCGTCGTTGGAGAAGTTCTCGTTCTTGGCATAGCCCCAATAATTGCGGCGCACTTCCTCATGCATGCGCTCCGCAAAGGCTTCGGCGAAGCGGTCGGCCAATGCCTTGACCAGGATCGACGAGTAATCGTCATTGGCACGCTCGAAGCGTTCGGCAATTGCCACCTCTTCAATGCCCGCCGTGACCACGAAGCCGCCGACATAATCCAGCTTTCCGCTTTCCATCGGCGCGACAAAATCCGATAGCGCAACATTGGGGCGACCATCGCGTTTGGAGAGCTGCTGACGCAGGGTGTAGAAGGTTGCCAGATCTTCGCTACGATCTTCCTTGGCAAAAACGCGGATATCGTCACCGACGGCATTGGCGGGCCAGAAGCCGATGACCGCGCGCGGACGGAACCACTTCTCTTCAACAATCTTGGCAAGCATTGCCTGCGCATCGCTATAGAGCTGGCGCGCCGCCTCGCCCTGCTTCTCATCATCGAGGATAGCCGGGTAGCGCCCCTTCAATTCCCAGGTCTGGAAGAAGGGCGTCCAGTCGATGTAGGGCACCAGTTCCTCAAGGGAATAATCTTCGAAGATCTTGGTGCCAAAGAAGCTCGGCCGCGTCGGCTCATAGAGCGACCAATCCACCTTCTGTGCATTTGCGCGGGCGCGCGCCAGCGGCAGACGAACCTTCTCTGCCTCTGCCCGTGCATGCGCCGCCGCAACCTTGGCGTATTCGGCACGAATACCTTCGATGTAATCCTTCCGAGCCGTTTCCGACAGAAGATTGGAGACAACACCAACGGCACGGCTGGCATCGGTGACATAGACCGCCTGCCCGCTTTGATACTGCGGATGGATCTTCACAGCCGTATGCACACGGCTTGTCGTTGCCCCACCGATGAGCAGCGGCACCTCGAAACCCTGTCTTTGCATTTCAGCCGCCACATGCACCATCTCGTCCAGAGACGGCGTGATGAGGCCGGAAAGCCCGATCACATCAACCTTCTCGGCAATGGCGGTTTCCAGAATCTTCGTCGCGGGAACCATCACGCCGAGATCAATGATCTCGTAATTGTTACAGGCCAGAACGACGCCAACAATGTTCTTGCCAATATCGTGCACGTCGCCCTTGACGGTCGCCATCAACACCTTGCCAGCCGCCTGACGCTGATCGCCGCCGTTCTGCCGCTTCTCCTCTTCCATATAAGGCAGAAGAACAGCAACGGCCTGCTTCATCACACGCGCGGATTTCACCACCTGCGGCAGGAACATCTTGCCGGAGCCGAAGAGGTCGCCCACCACGTTCATGCCTGCCATCAGAGGCCCTTCGATAACGTGCAGCGGGCGATCTGCCTGCAAGCGCGCCTCCTCGGTATCGGCCTCGATGTAATCGGTAATGCCGTTGACGAGCGCGTGTTCGAGCCGCTTCTCAACGCTCCATTCGCGCCAGGAAAGATCCTGCGCCTTGGCTTCGCGCGCACCAGCGCCCCGGAACCGCTCAGCAATCTCCAGAAGACGTTCAGTCGCATCCGGACGGCGGTTCAGAACCACATCTTCGCACGCGTCGCGCAGCTCGGGATCAATGTTTTCGTAAATCGCCAGCTGGCCCGCATTCACGATGCCCATATCCATGCCGACCTGGATGGCATGGTAGAGGAAGACAGCATGCATGGCTTCACGGACCGGCTCATTGCCGCGGAAGGAGAAGGAAAGGTTGGAGACGCCACCGGAAATGTGCACCAGCGGCATTTCCTGCCGGATCGTGCGTGTGGCTTCGATAAAGTCCACACCGTAATTGTTGTGCTCCTCAATGCCCGTTGCCACGGCAAAGACGTTCGGGTCGAAAATGATATCTTCCGGTGAGAAGCCGACCTGCTCGGTCAGGATCTTGTAGGCGCGGCGGCAGATCTCCACCTTGCGCTCATAGGTATCCGCCTGCCCCTGTTCATCGAAGGCCATGACGACGACCGCCGCACCGAAACGACGGATCAACTGGCCCTGCTCAATAAACTTCTCCTCGCCTTCCTTCAGCGAGATGGAATTCACGATGGCCTTGCCCTGAACGCACTTCAAGCCAGCTTCGATGATCTCGAACTTGGAACTGTCGATCATCACCGGAACACGGGCAATATCCGGTTCGGCAGCGATGAGGTTCAGAAACTCAACCATGGCGCGGCCGGAATCGATCAGGCCCTCGTCCATGTTGATGTCGATAATCTGCGCGCCGTTTTCCACCTGATCGCGTGCAACGGCCAGAGCGGATGTGTAATCGGCAGCCGTGATCAGCTTGCGGAACTTCGCAGAGCCCGTGACGTTCGTGCGTTCGCCGACGTTGACGAAAGGAATGTCCTTTGTCAGCTCGAAGGGCTCAAGACCGGAAAGAGACATGAAGGGGCGATGCTCCGGCACCTGACGCGGCGCAAAGTCCTTCACGGTTTCAGCGATTGCGCGGATATGCTCAGGCGTCGAGCCGCAGCAGCCGCCAACCACGTTGACCAGGCCTTCCTTGGCGAACTGGCGCACCTGGCGCGCCATGTCTTCCGGTGACTGATCGTATTGACCGAATTCGTTAGGCAGACCGGCATTGGGATAGGCGCAGACGAAGGTATCCGCGATGGCGGAAACCTCCTGCAAATGCGGACGCATGGCATCGGCACCGAGCGCACAGTTGAAGCCGATGGTGAAGGGATTGGCATGGCGCACGGAGTTCCAGAACGCGGTTGGCGTCTGACCTGACAGCGTGCGACCGGAAAGATCGGTAATCGTGCCGGAAATCATAACCGGCAGGCGAATGCCTTTCTCTGCAAAACGCTCCTCGCAGGCGAAGATCGCCGCCTTGGCATTCAGCGTATCGAAAATCGTTTCGATCAGGATGATATCGGCACCACCATCGATCAGACCGTCGATCTGTTCCGCATAGGCAAGCCGCAAATCATCGAAGCTGACGGCGCGATAGCCGGGATTGTTTACATCCGGCGAAATGGAGGCCGTGCGGTTGGTGGGCCCGATGGCACCCGCCACGAAGCGGCGCTTTCCATCCTCCCGCTGCGCACGCTCGATAGCGCGGCGCACAACCTGCGCACCTTCCTTGTTCAGGTCGTAAACGGCACCTTCCATCTCGTAATCGGCCTGGGCGATGCGGGTTGAGGAGAAGGTGTTGGTTTCAATAATATCCGCACCAGCCATGGCGTAGCGGTAATGGATATCTTCAATGGCCTGCGGCTGCGTGAGGATCAAAAGGTCGTTATTGCCCTGCTGGTGGCAGGCGCAGTTCAGGAAACGATCACCGCGAAAATGCTCTTCCTGGAAACCCAGCCCCTGGATTTGCGTGCCCATGGCACCATCAAGAATGAGGATGCGTTCGCGTGCAGCCTTTGCCAGCACTTCGAAAATCTCGCTACCATTACGATTTGCGCCCTCGGGGCCAAACAGATGGTCGAACACTGGCATCTCCTCACATTCACCGCGAACCACAACGTTTAATCACATAAAGATATCTTTATGTCAATTGAATCGCTTGCGACTTATCAAGCTCTTGCCCTCGGACTTCTAACCTGCGAACCAATAACAAATACATTCCGTTTCAGGTTGAAGACGACAGGAGACCCATAATGACCGCAACTGGCAGCAATCCACCTCTGTGGGCAGATCGCCCTTATCATCGGCGCTGGCTGCTTGCGCAGGCTGAAGGTTTGATGGATTTCTTCCAGTATCGCGCCATCAATCCCAAAGGCGGCTTTTTCGAACTGGATCCGAAAGGCGAGCCGCTGGACAGAAACAATGCGCCTCGCGGCATTCATGCCAGCGCCCGCATGGTGCATTGCTTTGCCATTGCGGATCTCCTGGGCCGCGCGGGCGCTGCCGACGTGGTGGACCACGGAATGCGCTATCTTTGGAACCAGCATCGTGACACCCGCCATGGCGGCTATTTCTGGCAGGCCAATGACGAGGGCGCGGCGGATGCCTCCAAGCAGGGCTATGGCCATGCCTTTGTCTTGCTGGCGGCCTCATCGGCCAAGGTGGTGGGCCATCCCCTTGCCGATGCCATGCTGGCCGATATCACCGAGGTTCTGGACAGGCATTTCTGGGAGGAACAGCATGGCGCGATTGCGGAAGAGTTCTCGCAGGACTGGCAGGCAGTGCCCGGCTATCGTGGCCAGAACTCCAATATGCACCTCACCGAAAGCCTGATGGCGGCCTTCGAAGTGACCGGGGACCGGCACTATCTGAGCCGGGCGGAGAGTATCGCAGACCTTCTGATAAATCGCCGCGCACGTGAGGAAGGCTTCCGTGTTGCCGAGCATTTCGACGAGAACTGGGGCGTGGATCGTAACTACTACCACCCCAATGAAATGTTCCGCCCGGCCGGCACCACGCCTGGCCATTGGCTGGAATGGGCGCGATTGCTTCTGCAACTCTTCGCGCTGGGCGGCAAGCAGCACAGCTGGATGCCACAAGCCGCTACCGCCCTTTTCGAGCGCTCGATGACACTCGGCTGGGACACCGAGAAAGGCGGCTTCTTTTATACGCTGGATTGGCAGGACAGGCCGGACAAGCGTTTCAAGCTCTGGTGGCCCATGTGCGAGGCAGCTGGTGCGGCGCATTTTCTCAATGCCCATGTGCCGGGCGACTTCCATGAAAAGAGCTATCGCCAGATCTGGTCCACGATTGCGGCCCACTTCATTGACCGCGAAAACGGTGGCTGGTTCGAGGAGACGACCGAGGACCTTCAACCATCGAACACGCTCTTCCCCGGCAAGGGGGATATCTATCACGCTATGCAGGCCTGCCTCATCCCGCTCTTCCCCGCGACAGGAAGCCTGACCAAGGTGATTTCTGAAAACGGCGCTACTCTCTAATCCCGCAGCGAAGTCATGCCTCAGGCTCCAATTCAGCCTGAGGCCTTGCCTGTCATCGGGCAGGTCTCGCAACCGCCATAGGGCTCATGCGGAAGTCGGCCAGTTCCGCTTCCGCATCGGCCAGCTCATACCGCAGATCATCGGATTCGCGCCGCAGACGGCGAATTTCGAAGTCGTTGTCGTCGATACGCCGTTGCAGGTTACGACGCTCATCATCCTTGGCCGTTTTCAAAGAGAAATAGGCCTGATCTATTTCCGCTTCGCGAGCGCGGATGCTGGAGTCGACGGAATCCTTGCGCTGGCGAACCTCATAGACCCGCTTGCCCAGCGCATAGCCCTGCAAGAAGCCGGTGGCTGCTTGCGGTGGGCAGACATTGTTGTAGGTGTCGCCCGCTTCCCCGTGCTGCGCACCACTGAGCGGCGTGCAATAGCGCTTAACGCCCTCCTGAAAGCCTTGATACCAGGTTGTCTGGTCCGGCACGATTTTGACCCGCTCGCAGGATTTCACATGCTCGGCAAAGCGGCTCTGCGGATCGCGGCCCGCAGCACCATCTGTGTCGCCAATCACCCGCCAATTGGCGGCAATGCATTCTTCCTTCGATAGGGAATAGCAGGATGGCAGTGAACCAAGCACAACCATCCCGGAAACAATAAGTGCGATCTTGCGCATGATACCCCCCGGCCATCTGCCAGGGAGCTAAGCAGGAAATATGAAAGACTACCAGATGCGCCAACGCGCCTACCAAAATCATCAACAGCTGGTTAGGATCTACCGTCTTCCTCGCACCATTTCACGAATACGCTTTGCAAGTTCATCGTAATCATATGGCTTGGTGACGAGGCTGGATTGATCGAGCGCTTCCGAACCCGGCACATGCAGATCGCCGGTGGCAAAAATCACCGGCAGGCTGGGATGATCCTCCCGAAGCCGATGGATGAGGTCGAGACCATTCATATCAGGCAGGTGGACATCCGTGACAAGAATATCAATCGCCGCACCGTCAATGGCTTCCATGGCCTCGCGCCCGGTTCCCGCTTCCACGACAACCATGCCGAAATCCTGAAGATAATCCGCCGTGGAAATCCGGATCAGCGCTTCATCTTCGCACAGAAGCACGCGAATGGAGGCGGGCAGCTTCTGCCCGGCGCTGGAGCCGACATTGGTGGCAGCCGTGACCTCTGTTTGCGCTGCACGCTCCCTCGCCTTGTCCAGCAGCATCCTGATCTTGCGGGCCAGCGTCTCACGCGCATAGGGCTTGCTGAGCAGATTGACGCCTGGATCAAGACGCCCACCATGGACGATGGAGTTTTCCGTGTAGCCGGAAGTGAACAGCACTTCGAGTTCGGGCCTGCGTTCTTTCGCCTTGCGCGCAAGCTCACTGCTTTTCAGCTTGCCCGGCATCACCACGTCGGTGAACAGAAGATCGATCGGTACGCCGCTTTCGATAATGGCAAGCCCTGCATCGGCATCGCGTGCCTTGAGAACATTGTAGCCAAGGTCTGCAAGCATGGCGACGGTAACATCGCGCACCGCGTCGTCATCTTCAACCACCAGAACCGTCTCGCTTCCGCCGGTAATCTCGCCCGCAGTATCTTCCGCCAGAACATCCTCCGCCTGCACGGAGCGCGGCAGATAGATCCTGACCGTGGTGCCGTTGCCCTGCTCGCTATAGATATTGATGTGACCGCCGGACTGTTTCACGAAGCCGTAAACCATAGACAGGCCAAGACCCGTGCCCTTGCCTTCCGGCTTGGTAGTGAAGAACGGATCGAAGGCGCGCGCCAGAACATCCGGCGGCATGCCGCAGCCTGTATCGCTGACGGCCAGCATCACATATTGCCCCGCCTCCACATCGAAAGCATTTTGTGCATATCGATCATCGAGATAGGCATTGCCGAGCTCGATGGTCAGGCGGCCTCGCCCATCCATGGCGTCACGGGCATTGATTGCGAGATTGAGAAGCGCATTCTCCACATTGGATGGATCGACCAGCGTGTTCCACAAACCGCCACCGACAATGGTGTCAATCTCGATCGCTTCCCCCAGGCTGCGGCGAATAAGGTGATCCATTTCGCGCACAAGACGGCCGAGATTAATCACTTTGGGCGCCAACGGCTGCCTTCTGCCGAAGGACAGGAGTTGCGAGGCAAGGCGTGCTCCGCGTGAAGCCGCAGCAAGCGCATTGTTCATGCGCCGCTCAACCTGCTCCTGCCCGGCAAAATCCCGATGCAGCAGTTGAAGATTGCCGGTGATGACCTGCAGCAGATTGTTGAAATCATGCGCAATGCCGCCAGCCAGATTGCCGATGGCTTCCATCTTCTGGCTCTGACGGAGCACTTCCTGGGTCTTCAACAGTTCTGCCGTCCGCTCTTCCACTCGGCTTTCCAGCGTGGTGGCGAGATTTTCAAGCCTGCTTTCGGTCTTTTTCTGATCCTCAATATCGGTATTGGTGCCCACCCAGCGCACAACGCCACCCTCGGCATTATGGATCGGCACTGCACGAGAAATATACCAGCGATAGCTGCCATCGGCGCTCTTCAGGCGCAGTTCGGACTGGAACGGCTTGCCGCTGCCAAGCGATTCCTCCCAGAGGGAGCGAACCTTGACGAGATCTTCCGCGTGAAGAGCATCGGCCACCAGATTCTCGCGGGCTTGCGGGTTCTGGATCCCCATGTACCGTTGCATCTGGAAGTTACACCAGTCCATCTTGCCTTCTGGAGTTGCCGTCCAGACATGGTTGGGAATGGCCTCTGCCAGCGTGCGGAACCGCTCCTCGCTCTCGCGTGCGGCTTCCTGGGCACGCTTCGTCTCCGTCACCTCATGCCCCTGCACGAAGATGCCGGTGATCGTTCCGCGATGATCCCGCAAGGGCTGGAAGATGAAATCTATGAACAGCTCATCCTTCTCGCCGCCTCGCTCGAGGAAGACACGTTCGCTGACGGCGCTGTAGATATTGCCGGTGGCATAGACCTCGTCCAGAAGCTCGTAGAACCCCTGCCCCTCGATATCGGGCAGCGCCTCACGCACTGACTTGCCGATCAGGTCCTTGCGATCGACAAGGGAAACATAGGCATCATTGGCGATTTCAAAGACGTGACTGGGCCCGCGCAAAACAGCCATGAAGCCAGGTGCCTGCTCAAACAGGCTGCGAAGATGTTCCCGTTCTTCTCCCAGAGCCAGGTTCTCGCCCGATACAGCATCCGCGCGGCGCATGACTTCCGTATGCACATCGAAGGCCGATTGCCAATTCGACTGACGCAACAGGTGCAGTTCGGTCACATCCACGGTGTGCTGAAGGATCAGCCTAACCTTGCCATGCTCATCGAGCAGCGGCGTGTGGGTGGCACTCCAATAGCGCTCCGCCATGGAGCCGTCCGGCGAGGCGATGGGATAGGGAATGAGGGCAAGATGGTCCACCTGCCCGGTCTTCAAGACCTTTGCAAAGGACTGGCGCAACATGCGCCCGCTCTCGCTTTGCGGATCGCTTGGAAAGGCGACAAACAGATTGCGCCCCAAGATAGCATCGCGCGATTGCATTGTGGCAGCGAGATAAGCGCCATTCATCCCCACAATCGTCAATTCTGCATCAACGATCAGATATGGATTGGGTGATGAGTTAAATAGCTGCTCGATGTCGCTTCCGGCCAGCCCGGTCTGCCGAAACATTCACTGTCCCCTGCCGCATTCACTGATGCAACAGGTTATAGTGCGCGGCTGCTATTATACAAGCAAATAGGCAGAGATAGCACGCAGGCGCACAGAAGCGTCATCCGAGAACAGTCGGGTGCTCCAACAGGTGGGCAGCGGCACGAAAATCCCGGCCATAGGATAGGCGCTTGCGCTCGCAGCGCTCAGCATCCACACCCTGACGTGTCAGATAGAAAAGACCATCCGCATAAGTGCCGGTAGCGTAAACATCGTCATCAGTTGAAACGATGTCGGCCTCTTGAATAAGAGTGTGCAGAAACTTCATCATCATGCGCCCTCCCAAGTCACTCTGCCGGCAACAACGGCAACTGAACCGATACGTTCCAGCAAAGCTGAAAATAGTTAATATTAACCATCCAAAGCACTGCAAGCTCTCGCTGCAGTTGCCTTCGGCGCTACGCCACTCCTTGTTTTAGCACCCTTCACACAACAGAGAACATCTGCGTACGAAAGAGCAACCCCAACGCCGCGCCGAAACCTTTTCCACAGCTTCTCCACAATAGCCTCAACAGATGAACACAGAGTGAAGCCGCTGATCTCAAACAAGGTCTGGCGAGTAAAAAAAGAGGATGTAGACAAACCCCGCTTTGGAACATTGGGGAAAAGTGCCGCGAGAACAAAATCCAGGAAATGCGCAGCCGACACAATTTTTGTCGCAATCTGCGGTCATGGTGCCAAATGTGATTGGAGGACACCATTATGGAACAGGAGATGACCTTCCAGGAATTGACGAGCGATCCGCTCATTGCCTTGCTGATGCAGGCAGATGGCGTCGCCGTTCAGGATCTGGACGAATTGCGCAAACACACCGCCGAGCGGGAACTTGCCGAGCTTCAAACGCACATCCGCAAATCCCACGCAGATGATTTCTATCGTCGGCTGGACCAGTCCATGCTGGCACGTCAGGCATACCGGAAAAGCGCCAGCTGACTTGCGCACCGAACCGATGCCTCAAACAGATGAACGCACGGAAGCGCCATTCTTCCGATTGCTGAGGCGCGCCTGAAAGCAAAGCATCAATTGTTCGGCGTGGCCGCATTGGCCGCTTCCTGAGCATCCTCCAGACGAACAAATTGCACACCGCGCTTCTGCAAGGCGATAATTCCCCTCACCACACCTGAACCTGCCTCATGGGTAGGTTGGTTGATATGGGCAATGATGACATCTCCATCCTTGGCTGCGGAAAGGCGCTTTTCCGTCATGCTGGCGCCCAGAAGCGAGCCTCCATCCCCGTTCACAGAATAGCCGGCGATCTTGTAGCCCATGCTGCGAATCTGCCGGATTGCACTGTCATCGTATTTCGCAGTTGATCCTCTGAACCATCGCGGCGGCGCAAAGCCCGCCGCCTGAACCGCAGCCGCCCCATTGGCGACTTCCCGCCGCACCGCCTCGGGAGACCCTGCCGAAGCGATGCCGTAGACGGAAACCGGTACATCGATGGCCGGAATGTGATTTTCGCCGTGGTTCTCAATCTGAAAAAGATCCGGGTGCGCCTGAAACACCGCCACAGTCTGTGAATTCCGCTTCAGCCAACGGGCAGTGACGAAAATCGTTGCTGGAATGCGCTGCTCCACCAGAAGCGACAGTATACGCTGATCCACCTGCCCCATGCAGGCATCGAACGTCAGCGCCACGCGCGGCCTGACAGAGGGTGTGGGGAAATTCAATCTCAACTTCGGCTCCAAAAGCCTGGGAAACCCTGCCGTGACTGAAGCAGCAAGAGGTGGCCCGGACGGCTTGGCAGAGTGAGGTGCAAGTTCCTGCGCGATTGCCGGGAACGCAAGCTGCAAAAAGAGCATTGAAAGGATGAACGACGACTTCATATCAGGCCTGAAAAATGGAACACGGTCATTTCTCGCGTACCCATAGGATGATGGCAGAAAGAAGGTCTTTCGAAAGCGTTAATTCGTGCCACTTTGGCACAAAACCTAACGTTCATAATAATTTACCAAGGACACTCTCCAAATCTGCGCGACGTTCGTGTAAGAGTTGTCCATCTTGTATGCAATCACACAGCAACACATGTGGGAATGTCTCATTTTGGAACATGAAGCAGAATGATGTCTGCCACCGAAATCGGGACGTCCGACGGAGCAAGCGGGGTGTACCAATGCTCATGGACTTTTCGACAAAAGAAGGCGTTTTGATGCCGCACGAATTGAACATGCTTCAGGGCATCTTCGATGGCTCGGTAAAGCGGTTCGGTTACTGCAAGAATGGTGTGGAAGCCCGAATCCTGGCGACCACGATGATCGACTTGTACCGGCGCGGTCTGCGCGACGAGGCCAAGCTCAAGATCCTTTTCGCCGCCTGAACCACCCAGCCATTCCATTTTATTTCGCCAGCGCAGCCTTGTGCGCTGGTTTTGCCGTTTCCCCTCAAGCAGAAACGCCGCCCGCCACTCCACTTGGAGACGCGCATCCAAGGGCCAGCCGCCGCCGTGACCACATCGCCGATGAGACTGCCCGACAAACCGACCTTCGGAGGGCGTCATGACGGCTGGCGATTTGAAGGGAGCAAGGCGACCCCTGTCATACGGCGAGCCGTCCGACAGGGAGCCTTGTGAGGGGATGCAAGCCTCCCCTTCAAACCCCACCAAGAGCACACGGCGACCACCCAAAGGCGACCTCAATGCCGTCGTGGTTTTCCGCTGCACGGCATCGGAAAAGTAGGCGCTGACCGCACGCGCGGCGCGGGCCGGTCTGCCCTTCGCCACGCTGATGCGGGAAGCGCTCGGCCTCACCGAGGCGCGCCGCCGCCGTCCGGTTCCCAAGGTGGACCCGGAGCTGATGCGCGCCGTCGCGCGGATCGGCGGCAACCTCAACCAGATTGCGCGATGGCTGAACGCGGCCCAGGTTCAGGGCCAGGTGTCCGCCATCGACGCAATCACGGCTGCCGCGCGCCTGGTCGCCATCGAGCGGGCGTTATCGGAAACGCTTGAGCAGTTCACGGCCAAGGATGGCGCGCCGTGCTGATCAAGTTTTTCCGAAACGGCCAGGGCGGCGGATCGGGACCGGTTGACTACCTGGTCGAGCGCGACGTCATGCTGTTTGCCCGCGAGCCTCTGCCGGAGGTTCTGCGCGGCGACGCAGACCGCATGCGCGCGCTGATCGACGCTTGTCCGCACAAGTGGACCTATCGCGCCGGCGTCATCGCCTTCACGGCGGAAGACGCGCCGAACCCTGCCCAGCAACGGCAGGTGATGGACGCCTTCGAGAGCCTTGCCTTTGCCGGCCTCGAATCCGACCAGCGCGATATGCTTTGGGTCCGCCACACCCATGAGCGCCGCGTCGAGCTGCATTTCGTAACGCCGCGCATGGAGCTTGTGAGCGGACGCAGTCTCAACATCGCGCCGCCCGGCTACCAGAAGCACTACGACACCTTGCGCGACGTTCTGAACAAGGAACACGGCTGGAGCGATCCGATGACGCCCGAGCGCTCTCGCGAGACGGTCAGCCTCATCGAGAGCGTCAGGCGCGGCGATGCCCGCGAGCTGATCCATGACTGGATCGTCCAGCGCATCGAGACCGGCGAAATCCATGACCGCCCGAGCATGACCGAAGCCTTGACGGCGGCGGGTTTCGATCTGCCGCGCGCCGGCAAAAATTACATCACCGTGCGCGATCCGGAGACGGGCGAGCGCTGGCGTTTGAAAGGAGACCTGTTCCGTGAAGACTGGACCCGAGAGAATACCCTTGAGCGAGCGCTTGAAAGATCGGCTGGCGAGCCCAGCCGCTCCGGAAGCCGGCTCGATGCCATCGCCCTCGACGAGCTTCGAGACCGATTGGAGCGAAGCCTTGAAGCGCGCGCAAGCTACAATCGAGACCGATATCCGCAGCTTCACGGACGCGAACCGCCAGCACTTGAGCGAGGCACTGGCGACGACCGAGGCGGACGTGAACCGGCTTCGGTCGATGGTGCAGCCGTTCTTCCTGACCATGGGCGCGGTGGCACTGCTGATCGGCCTGTTGAGTTTCACCGCGAGCTGGTTCTGGGCGGGACTGATGATCGACCGCGCCCAGAACGCCAGCCTTTGGCAGATGGGCTTGCAGATCAACCAGACCGGCAACGGCAAAGTCCTGACCTGGGACGTCAACCGCCTTCAGCTGATCACCTGTCAGGCCGGGACCGGCAAAACCCCATGCCTGAAGATCGTCCAGGGAGATTGACCGATGACCGGAACGACCAGACCACCGATGACCGAGACCCTGTCGCCGCTGGAGCGCGAATTGCTGGGTTACGTCGAGACGTTGATGAACACCTTGCAGAGCGGAACCGCGCAGTTCGAGGCGCTGGAGAAACGCTCGACCGACATGATCGAAAACCGGCAAGCGGCTTTGGAAGGATCGCTGAAATCGCTCATCGCGTCACAGGCTACCTTCATGAACGCCTGGCTCGCCTCCGGCAATCATTCCAGCGACACGACCTCGACCGAGCTGACGGAAGCGTTCGGCCTGCTGGAGCAAGCCGAAGCGATGCTGGAGACGATCGCGCCGCCGACGTGACAGCCCGACCGCCCGCGCCCGGTCGCGGCCGCAACTGATTTTTATTTCCGTCTGGAGTTTCGATCCATGAATTTGATCATTCAGCCCTACCGCTATGCCCTTTCCATTGCCATCGTGGCCACCGGTTTCCTGCTGATGGAAACCGCACCGTTGTTATGGCCACCGATCTACCAAAACGCGCGCGCCGCCATCCTGGTGATGTTTTGCGGGTTTGCGCTGTTGACGTTGGCGGGAGACACCCAGGGCCGCATCCGCAGCGCGTCGGGCTTAGCTGTGGGGGCTGCCCTTCTTGCCGCGTCTGCTCTCGCCCTTACCGACCCCACCATTGCGGCCGGCGTCCTGCTCGACAGCATCAAGGCTTGGCGAAATGCCGGTTATTCCGGAATCGAGAGCATCCGAGGCATGGTTTCGACATGGGACCGCTTCACAGAGGCGCAAAAGCTCGGTGTGCAAACCAGCCTCGCCATAGGCCTGCCTGTGCCGCTGTTCCTCATTCTGTGGGGGATTTCGATCGCCGCCCCGGCATCATCCAGCCGGATTTCCAAAGAAGGCCCGTGGCGCGCCCGATGGATGAACCGCCACGAACTGCGCCAGCTCCGGCACAACGACGCGGGCTTGCCACTCGGTCTTTCCGGCCGAGCAATGCTGCGCTACCGCCCCAACCCGAAGACTGGATGGCGCGCAGGCCACCATGTTGCCATCGCAGGCACCCGCGCCGGGAAAGGCGTGTCCGTCGTCATTCCCGCCATCATCGACCATGATGGGCCGGTCGCGGTCCTCGACATCAAGGGTGAAAACTTCGCCGTGACGCGCCGCTATCGGCAGTCGCTCGGCCGCCAGGTCGTGGTTCTCAATCCCTTCGGCGTCATCGAGCCGTCGAAAGATCGTTTCAATCCACTCGACTATATCCGGCAAGCGCACCTCGTCCGCGACATCGAGGTCATTGCCGAGGGGCTTGTGCGACCGGAAGGCGGAAACGGCGCGCATTTTGCCGAAATGGCGAAATCCATGATCGCCGCTGTGATCGAGGTTGTTATGACCAAGCGCGTCGAGGCCGATCGCAACCTGATCACCGTCATGGACCTGCTGTTTTCCGCCGGCTTTGAAAAGACGATGACGGAATGGGCCGGTGCGCCGGAAACGTTCGGAACCCGCCCAGCCGCCGCCGCTGCCACCTTCCTCGCAGCCGGGGAAAACGAGCGCGAAGCGATCAAGACGACGATCAAGAAGGCCTTCGATTGGGCGCGATCCGACGAACTGCGCAGTTTCCTCAGCGCCTCCACATGCTCGCTCGAAAACCTGTTCGAGGGCCGCGCCGATCTCTTCATGGTGGTCCCGCTCGATCAGGTGGACGCCCAGGCCGTCTTTCTCCGGCTGCTGACAAACATCATTCTCGGCATGGCCGTGCGCCTTGAAGGCGCGAAGAAGCCGAAAAAGAACGTGCTTCTGGTGCTGGATGAGTTTGTCCGCCTCGGCCGAATGGAAAAGCTGATCAACATCGCCAACGTTGCCGCCGGCTGCGGCATCGAGGCGCTATTCATCACCCAGGACAAGGGCCAGATCGAAAGCGTGTATGGCAAGGGCGACACCGCCAGCATTCTCGGCTCATGCGTTACAACCCGCATTTTCGGTCTCGGTCGCGCCGAATTCGAAACCGCCAATTGGGCCGCGAGCGCGCTTGGCGATCAGACGGTACTGACCCACACCAAACAATCGTCCGCGAAGTTCGGCGAGAGCCGCAAGACCTCAACCGCCGAGCAACGCCAGAAGCTCATGACCGCCGATCAGATCCTGGAAATGAAGACGAGCAAGATGCTATTGCTGGCGGGATCAAAACCGCCAGCACTTGTAGAGGCGATCGTGTCGCACAGACATCCGGCATATCAGGGCAAGCTGGATCGGAATCCGATGGTGTGATTGACCTTCAAGGCGCCCGATTGTGATCGCTGCCGCCTCCAATTAGCGGGCTTGGAATTTCCAATCGGCCTAAGTCAATGTCACCGGTGCTACGAACCACCTCTTCACTCAACAGTTGCCGCTGCAAAACAAGTTGGAAGCACCAAGATCGCACCGCATCACGGTTGCACATACGAACTAAAATGACCATTATAGTCACACTTTCACGCTGGGCCAGCACTATGAAATCCATGTCGGCGAAGGACGCCAAGAATGCGTTTGGGTTGTTGATTGACACGGCGCGCGCTGAGCCGGTCACAGTCGAAAAGCATGGACGGCCCGTGGTGGTGGTTTTGAGTATCGAGGAATTCGAGCGACTGGTTGAGCGGGGGAATACGAACAGGTGTTCGAAATCGCAATAGGTTGAATGCTTTAAGCAATTTGGTAAGGGGCGAGGTTATGAGAGCGAATAAGCGGATATTGGATCGAGGGGCACCCGCTTTTCTGACGGTTGTTGTCATCATTGGTTTCAAGTAGATGTCGGCGCATAGTGACCCATTGGCCGATCTGTTGAAAGTTCGGCTGCTCGTCGGTTATCTCGGTGAGATTGATCAATTTGGCTGGTGGAAAACCTCGTTCTACCAGCCAGCAAGCCAAGCGTTTCTCGCGCCCATTTTTCCACG
Source organism: Affinirhizobium helianthi (assembly GCF_042680945.1). Lineage (NCBI taxonomy): Bacteria > Pseudomonadati > Pseudomonadota > Alphaproteobacteria > Hyphomicrobiales > Rhizobiaceae > Affinirhizobium > Affinirhizobium helianthi. The sequence goes on from NZ_JBHUEQ010000027.1 coordinate 106,053, forward strand.
TACCGGCCATGTCGCAAAGTATCACGGTGTGGCAGAGGCGGCGCGGCTCGTTCATGACGAGAGTTTAAGTGCTGGATCATATCACCTGTTTCGACTTCCAGAAGAGCTAGAGCATGATCTGCATACAGCTCTTGCTGAAGTTGAAGACCCAGAGATTCAAGATGCCTCAATACACGGGAAAGATGCTGCCTTCGAGAGGTTGCGGGAGATGGGCGACAAATCGATCTCCCCGCCAGATGGCCCCATCTCGCTAGGACAAATCAACGTTTTACGTACATCACACTCCATCGTGCAACTGGCAGGGATTTATGCGGCTTCATTTCAGCGGGGAAGCAAGGCTTTCCCCTATTTCACTCGGGCCTGAAGTGACCGGCGCAATCTACACAACGCAGCTTCAAGCAGGGTTGGGTTTGGTCGCAGAGACCAAGGCCCTGCTGGACCTATGGGTTCCCGGTATGAGCACTGGGGAACTCCAGGAAGTCGCACGGCAGTCCGGAAGTTTCCCGATGATCACCGCACGGAGGCTTCGCAATATCGTCACTGAGTGTTTTGCGCCCCGCTACCTCGTTTCAGGAGCATCTCCCGCGTCTCACCTTAAGATGCTAATGGCATCCGTACCATTGGCTGACCTCATGCAACTAATGTTGCTATTCACAAGCAGAGCAAACCCTATCCTGGGAGATTTCGTACGAGAGATCTACTGGTCTCGTTATGCTGGTGGCTACCAACAGGTCAGTAACGAAGAGGCGCGCGCATTTGTCGAACGAGCGATCGATGACGGCCTTACTTCAAAGCGCTGGTCAGACACTACCGTTCGGAGAGTCGCCGGCTACCTCACAGGTTGTTGCGCAGACTACGGCCTCCTGGAAAAGGGACTTAGGTCGAATAGACGTATTCTTCCATACCGAGCGACGACAACAGCTTCGGCCTATCTAGCGCACGACCTTCACTTTAAGGGCTTGGGCGACAATGCCTTGCTCACTCACCAGGATTGGCAACTCTTCGGGATGGCGCGTGAGGATGTCATCAATGAACTCAAGCGTCTGGCGTTGAAGGGCCACCTGATTGTGCAGGCAGCCGGGGACGTCGTGCGTATCGGCTGGAAGCACCGAAGCATGGAGGCGCTTTGCGATGACATCTCTAAAGGCTGATTTTGATGAGCTGCGTGAACGAATAAGGCAGGGCCGAGAACTCGGTCACGCCAGTTTCGAGCCAATATTCTACCTTGTATTCCCCCCAGAGCAGATCGTGGATGTCAAACGACAGACACCCGCTTGGATGTCTAAGCTACGACAAGATCAGTGGGAAGTTGAGGTCTTTTCTATCGCAGAGCATCTGTGGGCGCTTCTCAGAGATGATCCGTTCTGGGATCTTTGTGTCGCAGAGGATAGGTCGGCGCCAACCGATTGGCAGCGCTCGAACCGGGCCCTGGCGGACATCATTACTACAGGCAACGGATTACTGTCGCGGCTTGAGTCAGTTCTGGCGAAGCGAGAGGGCAAACCGAATTCTCTTGTCTTGGTCACGGACCTCGAAGCGCTGCATCCCTTTATGCGCATTGGTGCAATCGAGAGCCAGTTGCAGGGCAAATTCCACGTGCCCACCGTGTTCCTATACCCCGGTGTAAGGACAGGCAAAACTCGACTGAAATTTCTGGGCTTTTATCCCGAAGATGGCAATTACCGCTCCGTCCATGTGGGCGGGTGAACAAATTGATGCAGTGAGATGAACATGGCGATCCGTGCGCTTTTTGACCCAAACAAAGACATTCAAAGAACCATTGAGAAGGTCATCAGCTACGGCGCTTCAGAGGAAAGCCGTCTGAAGGCCGAAATCTCTGAGTACGTCGTCACTGATAGCATCGAAGAGCAATTTCGTAAGCTTCTCGATCGCATGCAACTTGCCATGGAGACGGGAGGCGAGAACGAAATAGGTGTCTGGGTCTCAGGCTTCTACGGATCAGGCAAGAGCTCCTTCACGAAGTATCTTGGTATGGCGTTCGATGACAAACGCACCATTGATGGAACGCCTTTCATCAATCACCTTCAGGACCGGCTGAACAAGGCCCAAACGAAAGCTCTCCTCACTACGGTTGCTAGACGTTTCCCGGCTGCAGTCGTGATGCTGGATCTGGCAAGCGAGATGCTTGCCGGCGCGACGATGGAGGACGTCTCAACTGTCCTTTATTTTAAGGTCCTGCAGTGGGCAGGTTACTCTCGCAACCTGAAGGTTGCGGCGTTCGAGCGTATGGTCGAAAAAGATGGCCGTATGCAAGAATTGGAGGAGTGCGTAGGCCGCGCTCTGAAAGGCGCAGATTGGTCACGAGTTCAGAACAACCCGCTCGCCATCGATGGTCTGATCCCTAAGATTGCGCATGAGATGTATCCGGCGCTGTTCCCGGAACCCAAGTCTTTCTCATCCAGCACTGAGGGGTTTTACGAGTTTGAAGATCAGCGCGTTCAAGCGATGATCGACATCGTTCGCGAGAAAAGCGGTAAAGAGAACATCATTTTCGTGGTCGATGAGGTCGGCCAGTATGTGGCGTCACGAGACAACCTGATCCTCAATCTTGACGGGCTTGCAAAAAACCTCAAGCGACTGGGAGACGGCAAAGTTTGGATCATCTCGACTGCGCAACAAACACTGACGGAGGACGACCCCCGCGCGACCCTCAATTCCGACAAGCTGTTCAAACTGAAGGATCGCTTTCCGATCCAGATTGACCTTGAGTCGAATGATATCAAGGAAATTTGCTATCGGCGTCTTCTCGGAAAGTCTGCGGCCGGCGCAGCAGAACTGGGCAAGATCTTTGACACACACGGGCAAGCGTTGCGCCATAACACGAAGCTTCACGACGCGAGATACTACGACGCTGACTTCAGTCGTGAAAGCTTCATCAACCTCTATCCCTTCCTGCCGGCTCATTTTGATATCCTCCTCCATCTGCTCGGCGCGCTTGCGAAATCAACCGGCGGCATTGGCCTGCGCTCAGCGATCAAGGTCATTCAGGACGTTCTCAAGGGCGAAGGCGGCTCGAAGCCAATGGCCGACCAGCCAGTCGGCTGGCTCGCCACAACTGTTACACTGTACGACGACCTTGAGAAGGATATCAGGCGTGCCTTCCCTTCAATCTTCCAATCTGTTGGGAAAGTGCAGATCGAATATTTTGGCAGTGAGCTCCACCAGGAGGTGGCAAAAACCATCGCCATTCTTCAGATCCTCGGCAATCTACCGGTGACCGCCCAAAATGTTGCTGCTCTCATGCAGCCTGGCGTAACGGCGCCCTCGCGGCTTGAGGATGTGAAAAAAGCCGTCGAAGAGATGCTCGTCAATGTGCGTGTGCCGCTAGGCGAGAAGGACGGCAATCTGGTCTTCTTGAGTGAACGCTTGCGCGACATTGAGGAAGAGCGGGGTGGAATTGCCCTGCGGTCTGTTGATCTCAAGAGCATCTTCGCATCGAACTTGCGCGAAGTGTTCGACCCGCTCCCGCGCTATACCCTGCACGGGTCGATGGCTGTTGCCACAGGCGTGAAACTGCAATCAGGCAGTATCGCAACGAGCGTGGCGGGCGATCAGAACGCCATCCAGACCGTCGTCGAATTTGTTAAGGCCGACGACTACGAAACCGCCCGAACGAGGATGCTCGACGACTCGCGCGGACGCCAGAACCGCAATGTCATTGGCCTTGTTGCGCGAACCAACACAGACCTCGATGATCTCAATGGCGAGATCTATCGTTGTCAGCGTATTGCCGAACTTCACCGCAATGATCCGGAGCAGGAGATCAGAGATTATTGCACCGGTCAGTTGGAACGCGCTGCCAAGTTGTCGCTACAACTTCAGAGCAAGATCAAGCAGGCGCTCCAGGCCGGGTCCTTTGTCTTCCGGGGTGAAGCAACCGCCGTTGCTGCGCTGGACGCTGATCTCCTGGAAGCTGCGAAAAAGCTGCTTGGCAAGGTCGCGGCGGAGGTTTTCGACCGTTACGTAGAAGCCCCGGTTCGTGTGCCAACAGACAATGCAGAGAAGTTCCTCAAAGTCGCCAATCCCGCCGCCCTTGCAAGCACGCTCGACCCCTTGAGCTTGGTTCAGACGGTTGCCGGCAAAGCCAGCTTCCGGACGGATCACCGCGCAATGATCAGCATCCGCGATTACATTGATCGCCATGGCAGCGCCAACGGCAAGCGCTTGTTGGATGACTTCTCCACGGATCCGTTCGGCTGGTCCCCAGACACCACCCGATACATCCTGGCCGCTATGCTGATGGCGGGGGAAATCAAGCTGACCGTATCGGGGCGAGAAGTCACCGCGGCGGGCGCCCAGGCGATCGAGGCGCTCAAGACAAACAATAGCTTCCGCCAAGTGGGTGTTTCTCTTCGTCATGAACGGCCCTCGAACGAGACACTCAGCCGAGCAGCGCAGCGATTGACGGATCTCCTCGGCGACGTCGTCATCCCGCTGGAGCAAGAGATCAGCAAAGCGACAGCCAAACACTTCACACAGTTGCAGTTGGAATACGGAACGCTGTCCGAAAGGTTGAGCCGCCTGGGGCTTGGCGGCAGCGAGCGCGTCAGAGGCATGAACCAGGAGATCGCCGATATCCTGTTCACCGACGCCTCCGATGCCCCGCAACGGCTCGGCGCCGAAGAGTCGTCGATTTACACCAACTTGAAGTGGGCGCACGAGGTCAAGCTCGCGCTCGACAATGGTCTGGAAAAGACGCTGAGCGAACTCCAGGATCACTGCCGCGAAATCAGCCAACTGCCAAACACCGGGGTTCCGGGCGACCTCCGTCGGGATTCGGAAGATGCCCTGAAAACTGTCACGGATTGGATCGCCACGGATGAGTTTTATCGTCATGCGGCCGATTTCAGCACCCAGCTGACCGAGACAAAGGCGCGAGTGAGAGATGCCGTCGCCACATTGGCAGACCAGCAAAAGCAGCGACTGAAGGATGGTCTGGACGATTTGCAGCGTGTTCCCGAATGGAGCGAGCTCACCCAGGAAGAGCGGAGCAACGTCGCTGCTCGGCTTGATGCCTTGGAGATCAGCGTTGACCATAATCTCGCAGGCCTGAAGCGGCTTCTAACCCGGGACTACGACATCAACAGCACGGTTGACCACTTGCGCCGCTTCATTCAGCGCCAGGGACAAGAGCGCATCCTGCAGCGCGCCGAAGCGAAGCCGAAGGGGATGGAGGACGGCGGCCCCAAGAAGCGGACCGAGGCGATCCCGCTGCCGGCAAAGCTGACGACCCTTGCAGATCTGGAAATGCTCATTCTGCGCTTGAATGAGCTTCGCGGTCAGTTCTCAACCTATCAGGATGTGGAGCTCTCGCTCATTATCGAGGGAGAGAAATAGCCATGGCTTTCGATCAGGCAACACGTGGCCGTTTGCAACGCTTCGTGAATGAGGCTCGCAAGGCGCTTGAAGAAGAATTTACGCGCCAACTACAGCTCGACTACGGCCTTGACCCTGCCTCTGGCACGGTAACGCCAATCGAAAACCTGCGTCATCTCAATGACACGCAGAGAGAAACGGCGCGTATCCTGCGGGACACGCTGGCGCATTATTGCGCAAGTCCAGGGACAAGTCCTGCCTCCGGGCTTGACCGCATCGTGCGTGAACAGGCCTTCACGGTTCTCAACCGATTGGCAGCCTTGCGCATGGCGGAAGCGCGCGGGCTTTTGATCGAATCTGTCGGCAATGGATACCAGGCAAAAGGCTTTCAGCTATATGCCCGGCTGGCGGGAGCCGGCCTTGGCGAAACCGGAGATGCCTATCGCACCTATCTTCTCAGTGTTTTCGATGAGCTATCGCAGGATCTTCCGGCTCTTTTCGATCGCTACTCGCCGCAAGGGCGCCTGTTTCCGCGCGAAGCGGCGCTTGTGCAGGTCCTGTCTCTGATCAATCACGGTGAAATCGATCCTCTCTGGGCCGAGGATGAGACAATCGGCTGGATCTACCAGTATTTCAACTCCAAAGAAGAGCGCAAAGCCATGCGCGACGCCTCCCAGGCGCCGCGCAACAGCCGCGAACTGGCGGTGCGAAACCAGTTTTTTACGCCGCGCTATGTGGTGGAGTTCCTGGTCGACAACACATTGGGGCGGCTCTGGTTCAACTGGACAGGCGGTCAGACTGGTCTGCGTGACCGCTGCCAATATCTTCTTGTGAAACCAGACGAACAGCCTGAAGCGGCAAAAAGGCTGCGCGACCCCCGCACGATCAAGCTGCTCGACCCCGCCTGCGGTTCCATGCATTTTGGCCTCTATGCCTTCGACCTGTTTGAGGAGATTTATCGCGAGGCTTGGGACTGGGAGCAAACCCATGGCCCCGCGGCGCTAGATCGAGAAACCGGCGGCAGCCCAGATCTGAAACCTTTTGCTCAAACCTATGCCGATCAGGATGCGCTGCTTCGGGACGTGCCGCGGCTGATCATCGAGCACAACATCTATGGCGTCGACATTGACCCTCGGGCGGCCCAGATTGCATCCCTGGCCTTGTGGCTACGGGCGCAGCGCGCTTGGCATGAAGCGGGGGTGAAGGCCAGAGACCGGCCGCAAGTGGGCCAAGGCCAAGTGGTGGCCGCAGTGGCACCGCCGGCAGAGGTGGACCTGCGTAAGCGATTTATGGAGGACCTCGACCCGCTGGATGCCAAGCTTTTCGAGCAAACGCTGTTTATGCTCAAGGGCCTGCCGGAACTTGGCGTGCTGCTGCAGGTCGAAAAGGAGCTACCTGCGCTGATCCGACAGGTGTTTGGTGAGCATGGTGATTTGTTCCGCACCGAAGATATGGCGCAATGGCAGAAGGCGGAGGCGCGACTGCGAACAGCATTGACGGACTATGCCCGCGCAGCGAGGTCCACCTACCAAGGGCGGCTCTTTGCCGAGGACGCGCTCCAAGGGCTGCGAATGATTGACCACTGCCGGGAGGTGTTCGATGTAGTGGTGATGAACCCGCCGTTTGGGGGGCTTAGCCTCAGTGTCAAGGACTACCTGATAAAGAGATACCCAAATTCGAAAAATGACCTCCTTGCTATATTTGTTGAGAGAAGTCTTGAGACGACGCGATCAAAGGGAATGATTGGCGCAATCACCTCTAGAACTTGTTTCTTCTTGAAGCGATTCGCCCCATGGCGAGAAAAAATAGTACTAGGCTCAGCACTACCCATTGTCTTTTCTGACCTGGGAGTTGGGGTCATGGATGATGCTGCAGTGGAAGCGGCAGCCTATGTTTTGGAGAAGAATTAGTGGCACTTTTTTTTCGTCTGATCGGAAAGGATTCACAGCAGGACGCCCTTCGGGAGTCAACTGCTGCGCTCCGAAGCTCCGGCTATCATCATGACGTGTTTGAAGTCCAGCCCGACGACTTTCGTTCTATTCCTGGAACGCCGTTTGCCTACTGGACTGGGCCTGGAGTGAGATCAGCGTTTAAGAACTCCAAGAGCGTAAAATCTCAGGGGATTACGGTAGCGAGTGGGGCTTCATCCAAGGATGACGAAAGGTTCCTACGCCTTGCCTGGGAGAGGGAAATAGATGACTCTAAGTTTCCGTTCTTGGCAAAAGGTGGAAAGTTCTCACCTTACTATGCAACAGTTTATCTACGTATAAACTGGCAGAATGACGGCGAAGAGATAAAAATTTTCGTTGAAGAATACAGACGTGGAAGAGGTTTCAGTCCTCATTGGACTGCCGCTTTACTCAACGCACATCTCTATTTCAGGCCAGGATTGACCTGGCCAAGGCGAACGAATGGCTTGAGCTTCAGAGCGTTGCCGGAAGGTTGTGTTTTCGGGGATAAAGGGCCGGCCGTGTTCGTTGAAGGTGATGACCCTCAGAAGCTTCTCGCGCTTTGCGCTATTTCAAATAGTGAGCCGTTTGGCATTCTTGTTTCAGTTCGTTTGGCCCGCACCGAATTGGCCCAGTCATTTGAAGTTGGACTAATTCAACAGACGCCCTTGCCGACTCTCACACGCGACCAAACCGTTATTTTGTCAGCATTGGCTCGCCGAGCTTGGTCGACCCAACGAATGTTGGCCACGGTCGATGAAACATCCCCTGCATTTCTTCTGCCAGTTGCGCTGATAACCCACCTAGGAGACTACGACCCGCTGTCCACTGATGCGAGGTTGGCCGAGATCCAAGCCGAGATCGACGAGATTGCAATGCAACTATACCGGTTTGTCGACGCAGATCGTAACGCTGCGCTCGGACCACCTGGTATGGCGGCAGACGATGACAGCGAAGGATTCGAGGACGATGACGAAAGCGAGGATGAAGATGTTGCCGACGCCATCGACCAGTCTTACGGCCTTCTCAGTTGGGCTATCGGCGTCGCCTTTGGTCGCTTCGACTGGCGTCTGGCAACCGGTGAGCGCGAAGCACCGCCCGAGCCTGATCCGTTTGACCCGCTTCCAGCCAAAAGCCCTGGAATGCTGCCTGAGGGTGCCACACCATTCCACGATCACAGCGGTATCCTTGTGGACGACCAGGGCCATCCGCATGATTTGGCGCGGCTGATCGAAGAGGTCCTGACCCGTGTCGAGGCAGATGTGCCGGCAGACGTGCGCCGCTGGCTGCAGCGTGACTTCTTCCCCCTGCACCTGAAGCAATACAGCAAGAGCCGCCGTAAGGCCCCGATCTATTGGCCGCTCTCGACCATTTCGGGCAGCTATACGCTGTGGCTTTATTACCCCAGCCTGACCAGCCAGACGCTCTACACCGCCGTCAACGATTTCGTAGAGCCGAAACTAAAGCAGGTCAGCCGCGACGCCGCCACGCTGCGCGACAAGGGCGCTGCCCGCACCCGCGATGACGAAAAGGCGTTCGAAGCGCTTCAAGCGCTTGAGCTAGAGCTGATCGAGCTGCGCGATACCTTGCTGGACATAGCCCCGGCCTATCGCCCCAACCATGACGACGGCGTTCAGATCACGGCAGCACCCCTGTGGCCGCTGTTTCGCCACAAGCCCTGGCAGAAGGTCTTGAAAGACACCTGGGCCAAGCTTGAAAAGGGCGATTATGACTGGGCGCATCTGGCCATGAGCTATTGGCCCGATCGCGTGCGCGAAAAATGCAAGACAGATAAGTCACTCGCCATCGCCCACGACCTGGAGGATCTCTACGAGCCAGCACCCACGACGGAGGGCGGCAAGAAAAAGAAGAAGGGCAGCGGAGCATGATGCGGTATTCGGATAGTGCCACACCGGTCGGTTTCTTTGGTCGCTTGAACGATATGAACGACGGATGTTTGGAAGAGATTTGAACCGATGAGCATTGCACATTTCATCAAGGAGCAAATCCTTCTGAAACGCCTGGTAAAAACGGGGTGCATGGTCGTTTACGATCCCGACCATCGATACCGCGATCTATGCCTGAGCCTGGCAAGTGACCGCATCGTCGTCGTCGACGTATCAGAGGGCGGCATTGAGGCGCGCGAAGCAGCCCTTTCGGCGCTGCTTGAACTTGGCAAACCGGAACCAGCCGTCGACGGTCTGCTGATCTATGTACCAGCGCGCAAACCGGATACGGACGAGGCCATGCAAATGGACCCGTTTTCCATCTACTCGACCTGCGGGGCCATTTTCCCGCAGGATGACGGCGATGAATATCTAAGCCTATGTCTGCGCGCTCGCCCGGACCACACCACCGAGATCCGCAAGGCCTTTGCAGCCGCACCCGCAGGCCCCGCATTCTCCGTTATCGACGCCATCGGCGGTGGCGCCAGTTGGCCGCATCTCCGCGCCGCGTTGGGCGTGGAATCCGGACGAGAGATCCTGACCGCGCTTCTGGTGCCCAGCGACAAGCAGTCTGCTGAGCTGAACCGGCAGGAGGGCTGGTCCGACGAGGCGCGGGAGTTCCTGCGGGCGACGCTGTCGATGAGCGTCAAAACGCGCGGCAAGACCTGGAGTGCTTTGGCCGACGAACTCTGGCGCTTTGTTCTGTTTAGCGAATTTGCATTCGATCTGCCGGGTGCTTTGCCAGGCGCCATCAAAGATGTTCCCCATGCGCCGGTCGAGGCGCGTCCCGTCATCGATGACGTGTGTGAGCGACTGCGCAACGATCCACGCTGGAAATCGACCTATATCGAACGTGCAGAGACCATTGAGGCCGAACTCGATCTACCGAAGCAATGTGCGTCGATCGAGGATCTTGGCGAGCGCGACACCTTCCCATTCGAAGAACGCACCTATTTGAGCGTCGCTATCAAAGGCATCACCACAGGCGATCTGGACGCCGCGCGCACGGTTCTGGCACGCCATAAACACTCGGTTTGGCTGGGCAAAGCCGAAAGCCAGGCGCAATGGGAGTTGGTGCGTTCGAGTCTCAATCTCCTCGAAGCCTGCGAGGACTACGAGCGTCAGCTTCTTGATCGTGCCCGCACGCAATCGGACCTCATCGATTTCTATGTGACGACGCTGCGTGAAGTCGATCGCCTCCAGCGAGAGTTTGAGCAGGCCGTCGGAGAATTTGTTGACCCTCAAGACATGATGCATGCGGTCATTCATCAATCTCGCCAGAGCTATCGGCGGCTGGCTGAGAAGGTGCAGACCATTTTCATGAAGCATCTCGCCACGTCTGGCTGGCCGCCTGCTGAGCGTTTGGCAAATGCGGAAACGTTCGATCGGTTCGTTGCCTCGCGCCTGAAAGAGTCGGGGCGCCGAGTGGCCTACATCCTGGTTGACGCGCTCCGTTATGAGCTCGGCGTCGCCCTGGAAAAGATGCTGGCTGAAGACGGACCGGTCGAGCTTTCTGCTGCCTTTGCGCAATTGCCGACAATCACCCCCGTTGGAATGGCCAGCCTCCTACCAGATGCCAGAGCACAGCTAACCTTGACCACGGAAACCGGGACGCTTGTGCCGAAACTTGGCGGCATAGCGCTCGCGAATGTGAACGCGCGAATGGATGTGCTCCGACGAAAATTCGGCGATCGCTTCAGCGAAATGACTCTTGCCGATTTCGTTCGCGGAAAATCGAAGATCCCGCCCACCGTGGATCTGTTGGTGCTGCGATCGACGGAAATCGACAGCCAGCTTGAGAACGATCCGGAAACAACGCTCGGCCTCATCCCGTCAACGCTGAAATTCATCCGCAACGCGCTCCACAAATTGAAGAACGAGAAATTCAACGACGCCGTGATTGTTACGGACCACGGGTTCTTCCTAAACGCCCAGGCGGATCATGGCGACGTGTGCGCCAAGCCCGCAGGCAATTGGGTCGTGAATGCTCATGACCGCATGCTTCTTGGGACCGGCAACGAGGATGGAAACAATCTCGTCGTCTCGGCTGAGCGAATTGGCGTCCGCTCCGATGTTCCGCAAGTAGCGCTGCCGAAAAGCATGGCTCCTTACAGCAGTGGTCATCTCTACTTCCATGGCGGCGCATCGTTGGCCGAGGCCGTCGTTCCCGTTCTAGTCGCCCGCCTCGATTCTGGCGCGAAGGCTGCCGTTTCGCATTCTTCCGTTGAGCTGCGGTATCGCAACGGTGCCAAGCGGATCACGACTCGTGTGCCAGTGATCGAGGTTGCCTTGCACTCAGATGACATGTTCTCGCGCGATGTCAGCGTGGAAATCCTGTTAGAGGCGCAGGACGCCAAGGGGGATGTTGTGGGCGAGCCGAAGCCGAGTGCCGATGTTAATCCCGCCACGCGCACGATCAGTCTTTATCCGGGTGATCGTAAGCAGATCACCATAGGTATGAGCCCCGAGTTTGAGGGTAAATTCATGGTCAAAGCCTTGAATCCGACAACCTTGGCCAGCTTCTTCACTCTCACCCTTGAGACGGACTACACCGTATGAGCGATCACGACCAACTCGATACGAAGCTCCTCTCGGCATTTGATGGAAAAGTGGTCCGAAAAGACCTCCTGCATCGGATCAAAAAAGGAACGAATGTACCGACGTTTGTTCTTGAATTCTTGCTCGCTCGTTTCTGCGCCAGCGACAGCCAGGCGGAAATTGATGCGGGCATGGAGGCGGTGCTTGCAACGCTACAGGACAATTATGTGCGTCCTGATGAGGCGAATGCAGCTCAATCCAAGGTCGCGACAAAGGGAACCCACCGCTTCATCGACAAGGTGCACGTGCGCTATGTCGAGAAGGAAAAACGGCACTGGGCGTCTCTAGAGAACTTCAATTCCCAACGCATTGCGATCGGCGAGAAGTTCTATCGCGACAATGACCGCCTGCTCGAAGGTGGAATTTGGGCGGAGGTCACACTCGCCCATAACGATATCGAGGAAGACAAGTACGCCTTCTACATCGAAGATCTGCGGCCCATACAATTGTCGCGGTTCGATTTTGCGCGCTATGCCGAAGGGCGGAATGAATTCAGCCGCGACGAGTGGATCGACGCAATTATGCGCTCGGTCGGTTTGGAACCGTCAAAACTCGACCAGCGTGTGAAGATGCATTTCATCGCCCGGCTTGCTGCGCTGGTGGAGCCGAACTTCAACTATATTGAACTCGGTCCGCGAGGCACGGGAAAATCCTACTTCTTCAGCGAGTTCTCGCCATACGCCACCCTTATTTCAGGGGGGCAGGCCACCAAGGCAACACTCTTTTACAACAATGCCCGACGCAAAGTTGGTCTGGTTGGTTATTGGGACACGGTGGCTTTCGACGAGGTTGGCGGCATCAAAGTGCGTGATCCGGATACCATCCAGATCATGAAAGACTTCATGGCGAATGGCAGGTTCTCGCGGGGCGCGGAAATCATCGCGGATGCGAGCTTGAGCTTCGTTGGAAACATCGATCTTTCGGTGCAGCAGGTTGTAAATTCAACGGAATATGACCTATTCCAGCCCTTGCCGCCTGAGCTGGATCTGGCGGTGATGGATCGGTTTGCGGCATATATTCCCGGCTGGGAAATGCCCAAGAACAGCAGCTCATTCCTCACGAACCGATATGGCTTCATTACCGACTATTTGGCGGAGGCCTTCCATTATCAGTTCAAACATACAAATCGGTATGAGGAGGTCAGCCGCCGCGTCCGCCTGGGGAAGGCAGTTGAAGGCCGTGACGAGAAGGGCATCAAAAAAACCATCTGCGCATTCTTAAAGATTCTCCATCCAAACGGGCCTCCTACGGATGAAGAGTTTGACGAGTACGTTGCCTACGCCGTCGAATGCCGACGTCGCGTGAAGGAGCAGATGAACAAACGCAAGCCCGATGACGAGTTTGCCAAGATTGGTCTCTCCTTTTTTGATGCGACGGGCACAGAGGTGGTCGTCTATTGCCCTGAGTCGAAGAATGCCGAAGCGACGCAGCAGCCGGCACGACGCCGCTTGAGACAGAGCGCGGAAGGCTCTGTAGTTGATGACCTGACGACGGCTTCGCCGACAGCCCTTCATCCGTTGCACAAAATGGACGGTGCAGCTTCACCCATCTCTGAAAAGACTGAGCCAGAATTGAAGGAGCAGCACTTTAGCATCCTGTACGGCGACACCGGCCACAGCTACGAGACAATCATTGGCCCATATTTGCGCGGCGCGAGATCTGTGATCATTGAGGACCCCTACATTCGGATGCCGCACCAAATCCAAAATTTCGTCAGGTTTTGCGAGACAGTTCTTCGACACAGCGCGGCCAAAAAGATCACGCTCGTTACGGGCTACGATGACAAGACCCAGCTCGCTGACATCTCAGAAAAGCTCGAGGAGCTCAAGCAAAGCCTTTTAGAACTCGATGTTACCCTCGAGATAATCCTCAATCCCAACCTACACGATCGGGAAATCAGGCTGGACAACGGCTGGATCATCAAGATTGGCCGTGGCCTCGACTTCTATCAGAAACCAGGCGGGTGGTTCGAGATAGGATATCATGACTTGAGCTTGCGCAAGTGCCTGGAAACTAAGGTCGATATATACCGCGTCTCAAACAGTGTTGGCCTGAACACCTTAAGTTCTAGCTAAATGAATCTTAGCTCTCCTCTGGATCTTGAGGAATTGTCGACTGTTGATTGCATGATTATCAAGTTGGGCTCGATTGCTTTGGAATGAACCCAACGCCAAACCCGAATAATCGCCCTATTTTTTCCAATGTTTCGAGCGTGGGGTTTGCTGTGCCGGCCTCCATCTCTGCGACTTGTCGTCGAGTCAGCCCAAGCGTCTTTGCAAACTCCTCCTGCGTCATGCCGAACCCTTTACGGATCTCCGCTACCGCACCGGGCAGCCTCAGGTGCCCAGTTCGAGCACGCTCTGCCAGCGTTCTGCGGTTTTCAAGTATCTCCTCTTTCGTCGGCTTCTTCCATCGAGCCATTTAGCGGTCCTTTGCCATCATTGACACGCGGCCAGAACGCTGTCCGCTATCGTGATACAGCGCCCCATTGCACGATCCAGAATATCCGCAGACGCTCCCATTTCTTTCGCCATGGCCGGAACCTGGCGCAGGCGTTGGGCAAACGTAGTAAGCGTAGCTTCGAGCGCACTGTGCTCAGCAGGATCGGGCATCAGTTCGCCGCAAATGTGCTTCCAATCGGGAAGATGGTCGCGACCTCCGTCACGCATCATCGCCCATCGGGTGGAACGAACAATTCCCTCTTTGGCGAGCCGCATGGGCGCGAAATCAAAGAGGGGAGATAGACGGATCGTGCCGTCCTGATGCTTGCTGAGTGCCGAATTCCGGCCGTGATTGTCGGGATTGCCAAGTGCCAGGTTGGCAATGTCGCGCTTCAGGTATTCCACAACGTCCGCGAAGGGATCGGCCGAATATTGGCGCAGAATGTCGATATAGGCCTCATGTGTGCCGACATGGCCGAAATCGGCAACGCCGATCGCTGACACGAGGCTTTCCTGCCCCAGCCGGACGGTTCCGCCGCCTTCTCTCTTCTTCCGGTCGAAGCGGGGAATAATCAGGACGCCTTCGGCATAGCTTGATGGTTCGCTGACATTCAGGCCGATCTCTTGAGCGATCCGCGAATAGAGGGCTTCGCCTTCGAGGATGAGGCGATCCACAGGCTCGTTGCTGCGTACCAGCTTGACGATGACGTGGCGCATGGCCTCGTCATCGGTCACGAAGCTGTCGGGATAATAGAGCCCATCATTCGCCTGTGTCATAGAGACCTTCGGCCATTCGCCCTGCAGACCGCTGGAGCCGCAGGCGAGCATTCCAAAGCGGTCGGCGACTTCCATGAAGCGATCCGACCGCTCAAGGATTTCCGCTTCTGTCACCCCTTGGCGCTCAACACCGCGCAGGCGTTCCGCTTCGGCGTCCGCCGCTTCTTTGATGCGGATATTGCCTATGCCACCAGTCGCCGATCGGAGAAGCAGCGGAAGATCAGAAGCGCGCGAGCCTTCAGTAAGGCCGAGGTGCTCGGCAAGCTTTCGCCTCGCATGTCCCTGCGGCATGAGATCCAACAGGAATGGCGGCCAGCTGCGGCTGTATCGGTTTTCGAGATCGACGGGATAACGGACGGATAAGGCGCGATGGTCGCGGACCGTTTTTCCGGACGCGAATTCCGCCGACGCCACTGTTACGAAATAGTCGAGATCGTAATCGACGATCGACGCGCCCTGGAAGCCGGCCGCGTCGTCCTTGAGTTCCAATGTCGCGGCGTGATGCCACTTACCGTCAAAATGGGTTTGGAGCGTTAAATGCATTAATTGACCCTTTCAATGGTCCAAATAATGCATTTTCCGAAACTAATCAACCCATCGAAGTGGGTTGAATAGTTACCCTCAGGACTGCCAGCTACCGAAACGGTCATTGAAACTTCTGATCCGGCTGACCATCTTTCGACTCTGAAGGGCAATTCCGCCTGCTAACAACATCATTGAAAAACCAAAAACTGTGACCACCCACGCGTTGGGATCGCTTTTGGCATCAAAAGAGATAAGAGAGACCGCTCCTACCGTGGCGAAGAAGACCATACCAAAATCATATTGCTTTGAAAGGCTTCCGAGCCGAGCAGCATGCTGGGCGTAGCGTAACTGCCTCGCAAACTTTCGCTTTTCGGATGCAAGTTGATCGCATTGACGACCAAGGGCGTAGGCGCCCTGCATTATCTGCTCTTCGAAGCTCGATTTACTCATATCGCTGACCTCAAATATTTTTCTGCGATTTCCTCTGTGAATTCGCCGTGCTGTTCGGCGTAGTCGATCAGGAACCGGATGAGCTTCAAGCGCTTGTCCGGTTCCACCTGACAGTTTTCCCTTGCGATGAAAGCGTTAACCGCCCCTGTCACCTGGTGATACAAGTCGACCTTGTCCCGATTGTAGGGGCTTCCTTCTCCCGTAAGCATCCAGGCGGGATTCACATTGAATTTTAAATGCAAAAGGCGGAGAAGCTTCGCGGGCATCTCGCGATTTCCGCGCTCGTAAGTGTTGTACGCGCTTTGCGAGACCTCAAGCGCTTCGGCAAAGGGCACTTGCTTCAGCCCGGAATCCTTTCGAATTTTCCCAAGCCTTTGCCCCATTGCTTCCATAAATCCGTCTTGCATCAAAATATCTCGAATGCGATAAAAATGTTGCGGCTAGTGCGATTATATGATTCGTTCTGTCTTGTGTCGAATTATCTCTATGGAGTTGGGCAGTTATGCATTCTCAGCTTTTATCACCCAAACAACTCGCAGATCGTTCCGGATGGCCGGTTGCTCGCATCCGGAACCTGATCGCCAAGCAGGAGATCCGTCATGTCCGGATCGGCGGTAGCCTATTTCTGCCGGAAAACGCCGTGGATGAGTATCTTGCGGCGAATATGGTCGAGCCCAAGCAGAAGGCTTTGGCACTTGCTGACAACGCCTCCAGAGCGTGAGGAGCGGCACATGAAGCAGCAAGCTGAAGCGCTGGCCCCACGGCCCATTTACAAGGTTGCGGTTAGCCGCGTCCGTGCGGCGGAACTTCTCGACGTCTCGACGGGCACCTTTGACGACTGGGTTCGCCGTGGCCTGATGCCTAAAGGTGTGAAGATCGGCGCGTTGCGCCGTTGGGATGCCGAGGAAATCCGGGCGTCTTGGTACGACATCAAAGAACAGGGCTTGAGCGGAGACGAAGACGATGGCGAAAACCCGTTTGATCATGCGGTCGGGTAATCAGCGCGTCCCCTTCAAATATTGCTCGCGGGATGTCGATCGGCACGGCAACGAGCGTTTTTATCTCCGCCTTCCAGGTATGCCGAAGTACCGGATGACGTCCGCCTATCTGGACGAGGCCGGCAGCATCACCCAGGCGTTTACCGAGGAATATCACCGCGTGCTGTCTGGCGATCGTGGTGAAAAAGCGGTCCCGATTTCAAGGCTGGAACCCGGCTCGGTTCGCTGGCTTGTCGAGACCTATTATCGGTCTAAGGCGTTTCAAAGCCAGTCTCCGGCCACGCAGAAAGACAAGAAGAGCGTTCTCAATCGCTATTGCAGCAATGTGGGCGAACTGCCGTTCAAGAAGATTCGCAAATCCGACATCGAAGCCAGCCAGATGAAGCGCAGCGGCACGCCCGGCGCTGCTGACAAGTTGGTGAAGTATCTCAAGGCGCTCTTCAATTGGGCCATCAGCGCCGAGCTGGCGACCTTCAATCCCGCGAACGGCGTGACCAAAATCCATAAGTCTTCGGGTTTCCACACTTGGAGCGAAGCGGAATTGGCTTGCTTCCGCGCTGCCTATCCAGTCGGCTCCATGGCTCGGCTTGCAATGGAGTTGATGCTGAATTTGGGCGTCAGGCGCTCCGATCTTGTTAAGCTCGGTTGGCGAAACCTGACCGGCAATCGCATCGAGTTCTCGCCAGAGAAGGGGGCTGGCAAGTACACGCAGTCCCTGAGCTTACCGGTCACCGACGAGCTTCGCGAGGTGCTGGACGCGATCACCCATGATCAGCCGACTTTCCTTACCACCGAATACGGCAAGGCGTTCACTGGCAATGGCTTCGGCAACAAGATGCGCCAGTGGTGCAACGACGCCGATTTGCCCGAATGCCCGTCGCACGGCCTCAGAAAAGCGTCCGCAACGATCCTCGCCGAGGCAGGTGCTACCGAACATCAGTTGATGGCGATCTTTGGCTGGTCTGATTCCAAGATGGCGCAGCACTACACCAAAGCCGCTCAATCCAAGCGCATCATCGATGCCGGTTTCGAGCGTCGCAAAACCTACGTGGCCCACAAAAATGTCCCACTTTCTCCGGTCCGAGATTCCGGTGAGGCAAATCAAGGAAAAAACAACGTCAGAAGAGTGAGGTGGTGGGCCCGGAGGGACTCGAACCCCCAACCAAGCGGTTATGAGCCGCCGGCTCTAACCATTGAGCTACAGGCCCGACCTCCGAAGGAGGCGAAGCAGGTGCAATGGTTCACCTGTCTTCGCGAAGGGCTGTAACGTAAATTGTTGCTCGCTTCAAGCACCGCCGCATTGGCTTCACAATCTACAGGCAGCTATCTCTGGTGGACTGCAATGTCCGCGGGCCGAAGGCCCAGTCACATGCAAATGCCAATCGGCGGAGGAAGCTGAATGCTCACATCTGTTATCCGGTCACCCAAGGTCTCACTCTGCGTCCTCCTTCTGTCCACCAGTCTTCTCAGCCCTGCCGCGAGCTATGCGCAAGCTCCTCCGCCCCCACCACATGCACAGCTGCGTTCAATCGATGTCAGTGGTGAAGGTATCGCAACAGTCGCTCCCGATATGGCGGTGGTTAGCCTCTCTGTTACGCGTGTCGCAGATACCGCAGCAGAGGCGCTGACCCAGAACAACGAGGCCATGCGCGGCGTTCTCGATGCACTCAAGGCAGATGGCGTTGCCGAACGCGATGTACAAACCGGAGAGTTTTCGATCTTTCCGCGCTATAGCGACCCGCAGACAAGCCAGAAGGACGGCAATCCGCAGCCGCAAATAGATGGCTATCAGGTTACGAACTCAATCACCGTGCGTGTGCGTGATCTAACCAAACTTGGCGGGTTGATCGACAAGTCGGTAAAGCTCGGGGTAAACCAGGGCGGACAGATTACCTTCACGAACCATGATCCGAAGGCCGCATTGCAGGATGCCCGCCGCAAGGCCGTGGCGGATGCAATGGAAAAGGCGAAAACGCTGGCGGAAGCAGCCGGCGTGGCGCTCGGACCGGTGCTGACGATCGAGGAAAACAATCTTCGGCCCCAGCCCGTGCCGATGATGCGGATGGCAATGGCCAAGGAAGCCGATAGCGTGCCTTTGGCCGGTGGCGAGAACAACTATACCGTTGTCGTCAACATGCGCTTCGACATCAAGCCCTGACTCCGGCTTGCAGAAACTTCCCGGCAGCTTAAAAAAAGCCGCCGCCTGATCCGGATTTCTCCGGTTTGGCGGCGGCCCTCATCCGACCTCGGGCGAAGGAGGCGGCGGATCGAAATTTTAGCGACGCACAACCGGGCAGCCGCGCACATTGGCGAACACGATGCGGTCGCGTCCACCACGGTCGAAACCGCCAACGACGACCACACGACGGTTGACGTCAATCACGCGTGCGCGACGAAGGCCCATTCGTGACGCTTTTTCTTCAGCCAGCCAAGGCGCACAACGATCGCGATCGCGGCCACGGTTGGGACCGCCCCAGCGATGATCTTCACGGTATTGAACTTGAACACGTACATCATCAAAGGCTGATGCGCTGGCAAGCGGCGCAATGGCTGCTGTTGCAGCGACGGCCAGAGCAAGACCAGCTTTTGCAAGAAACGTCGTCATGGGTAGTCCCTCAAATTCGTAGCTTTGCCGATATGGCGATGACACGATTTAGGGGAGTTTTGCTGAACGACCACAAAATATATTATTCAGAATAGATTCATATTCACATATGTCAGCTCGACAGATGAAGCACGATCTGGCGTTGATGCCCTCTCTCACGATGCTCGAAAAGATAGAGGCCCTGCCAGGTGCCAAGCGCAAGCCGTCCGCCCACCACGGGAATGCCGAGGGATACCTGCGTCAAGGCCGACTTCACATGCGCGGGCATATCATCCGGCCCCTCGGTAGTGTGGATCATCCAGCGCATGGACGGGTCATTGCTTGGCGGCACCAGCCTTGAAAAGAAGTTCTTCAGGTCTGTCTGCACATCCGGGTCAGCATTTTCCTGGATTATGAGCGAGCAGGAGGTGTGCCGCACAAAAACGGTCAGCAAGCCGGTTTCGATGCCTGACTGCTCTACGAAGGCGTCCGCTTTATCGGTGAACTCGTAGAGCCCCTGCCCCCGCGTTGTCATGGTCAGCATTTGCTGCGGCATATGAGATCCTTTCGAGAGCGGTTCTATGATTTATGGAAATAAGATGCCGCTCTAACGTGTTGTTCTGACGCATTTCCGGAGGAAAAACTGCTCCCAACTCTTCCTGGAACTGCTCTAGTGCAGCGGAAACCGTCGTTCCGCCCATTCGCTCCTCGGCACCTGCTTGCCCACGGTATAGCTGAACCTGGTAACCTTGGTTGCCTTCGCATCCACTTCACATCGGAAGCTGATATCGTACCAGGCGCCGGAAGCGCGAAAGGCAGCTAGCCCCACCTCCATGACATTCCCCTGCCTGAGACGGATATTCGGCAGATACTCCGCCACATAGCGCGGACTGTTGTGCTTCAATTGTTCGCGCAACTCGGTGGCACAGAGTTGCGATGCACGCTGCTCCCGCGGAACACCAGCCATTGCCATCATCGCCACCATGTCTCCAGATGCGGCGGTCGAATAGATCTTCCTTGCCTCTCGCAGTGCGGGCTTGGGAGCACCCTCCTCCTTGCTCTGCGCCTCCTGCACCTCGTCTGGCTTCGGCGGTGAAGGCTGCGGAACGGGAATAGCCTCCATCGCGACCTGAGCGGCGGTGCCCTCCTCCGTCCTGTCCGGTAAGGCCATCTCTGGCTCCGGCGGCTTTATCTCTTCCCGAGCCTTATCCTCTGTCTCTGTATGCGGCGGCGTATCGGCTTGCGCTTGCTGCTGTGCCTCCAAAGGCGGCTGCTCAACCACGTCTTGCTTTGGCTCGCCGGTCTCCGCACCATCCCCATCGGGCGTCTTCGTCTGGCCACTTTCCTTTTCGCCAAACTGAAAGGCGGGGCGCAACACGGGCGTCTCCATCTGCGGAGCTTCCGCCTTCTCGGGCTCTGGCTTTTGCTCGGCTGGTGGTGGCGGTGGTGGCGGTGGTGGCTCTTCCGGCTTCGGCTCAGGCGGCTTTTCCGGTGGCGGGACGATATCGACGGAAACCGTTTCTTCCTTTGGCGGCTGCGGCGGATCCGAAAGAGGAAGGCCGATCAGAATCGCGGCCAGAAGCACGGCGTGGATGACAACCGAAGCAGCAGCACCGGTCGCCACACGCATCCTGGGCTTTGGCTCGGCATCCGGCCTCTGTTCGTCCAACTCATCCTGCATAGTTCAACATGTAGGTGGAACCTGTGACGCAATCGAGAGGAAAACGTTCAATTTCCATGGAGACGCCCGTTTACAGCTTAATAAAGCCAGCCGGGGTGGCAACGCTGAAGAACCCCGGCTTCGACGAACGCTTCTTGACGAAGTGGCCAGCAGTCTGGGGCATGTGCTGGCTCATTGCCTTTCGACATTGTTCATGGCCCTGCGACTGACATGCAGCACGCATCCGCCTGCTGGTGCAACACTCTTACATGAAAAAGGCCGGAGCATTCCTGCTCCGGCCTTTCACAAATCACAGCCCTACCACAGCCTCAGCTATCCAGGAAGCTGCGCAGCTTGCGGCTGCGGCTTGGATGCTTGAGCTTGCGAAGCGCCTTTGCCTCGATCTGACGAATACGCTCACGGGTAACCGAGAACTGCTGACCGACTTCTTCCAAAGTGTGATCCGTGTTCATGCCGATGCCGAAGCGCATACGCAAAACGCGTTCCTCGCGCGGCGTGAGCGACGCCAGAACGCGGGTGGTCGTTTCGCGAAGATTGGCCTGAATGGCTGCATCGATTGGCAGCAGCGCATTCTTGTCTTCAATGAAATCGCCCAGGTGTGAATCTTCTTCGTCGCCCACCGGGGTTTCGAGGGAGATCGGCTCCTTGGCAATTTTCAGAACCTTGCGCACCTTTTCCAGCGGCATGGCCAGCTTTTCAGCCAGTTCTTCCGGTGTCGGCTCGCGACCGATTTCATGCAGCATCTGGCGCGATGTACGAACGATCTTGTTGATCGTTTCGATCATGTGCACCGGAATACGGATCGTGCGCGCCTGGTCGGCGATGGAGCGGGTAATTGCCTGCCTGATCCACCACGTCGCATAGGTCGAGAACTTGTAGCCGCGGCGATATTCGAACTTATCAACGGCCTTCATCAGGCCGATATTGCCTTCCTGAATGAGATCCAGGAACTGAAGGCCGCGGTTCGTATATTTCTTGGCAATCGAGATCACGAGGCGCAGGTTTGCCTCGACCATCTCCTTCTTGGCGATGCGCGCTTCGCGCTCACCCTTCTGCACCATGTGGACGATACGGCGGAATTCGGAAATCGAAATCCCCGTTTCCGTTGCCAGGTTCTGGATTTCCTGACGGATCTCCCGGATCGTGTTGTTTTCCGACTTGGCGAATTCCTTCCAGCCACGCGCTGCGAGGTTGGAGATGGATTTCATCCAGTGCGGATCAAGCTCGGCACCCTGATACTGCTCAAGGAAGCTTTCGCGCTTCACGCCATAGGATTCTGCCAAACGCAACAGACGGCCTTCGTTCTGAACGAGGCGCTTATTGATGTCGTAAAGCTGCTCGACAAGGCTGTCGATGCGGTTCTGGTTCAGCGACAGCGACTTGACCGCCGTGATCAACTGATCCTTCAATTCCTTGTAGCGACGCTCCTGGCCGGAAGACAGCGTACCCGTGCAGGAAAGGCGTGCTTCCACCTGCTGATCCTGAAGCTTGCGCAGCTTCTTGTAGGTATCGGCAATCAGATCCAGCGTTTCCATGACCTGCGGGCGCAGTTCCGCTTCCATGGCAGCAAGAGAAAGGCTCGACTCATCGTCGTCTTCCTCTTCCTCCTCCATGGGAGGCAGATCGCCGCCAACATTGGTGATGTCGTCGTCATTGGCTGCCGAACGCGACTTGCGGGATTTTTCCTTCTCTTCCGCCGCCTTGCGATCAGCCTCAATCTTTTCCGGGCTCTGGAACTGAGGCGCAGCCTTGGCTTCCGGACCGGAATAGGTCGTTTCGAGATCAATGATCTCGCGAAGCAGGGTCGTGCCTTCGTTCAGTTCGTCGCGCCAGATGATGAGCGCCTGGAAGGTCAGCGGGCTCTCACAGAGACCCGCGATCATCGTCTCGCGGCCAGCCTCGATGCGCTTGGCGATCGCGATCTCGCCCTCGCGCGACAGAAGCTCAACCGAGCCCATTTCGCGCAGATACATGCGCACGGGATCGTCCGTACGGTCTGTCGGCTCTTTTTTCTTGGCGGTCGCGACTGCCGTACCGGTCGTCGTGGTCAGCTCGCCGCTTTCGCTTTCGTTGTCATCATCGCCGTCTTCGTCGGAGGACTGCTCTTCAGCTTCGTCTTCCTCGACAACATTGATGCCCATATCCGAGAGCATGGCCATGGTGTCTTCGATCTGCTCAGAGGTCACTTCCTCAGACGGCAGAACCGCGTTCAGCTCATCCATGGTCACATAGCCGCGCTTCTTCGCGAGCTTGATCATTTTTTTGACCGCGTCATCGGAAAGATCGAGAAGCGGACCGTCGCTCGCGCCGTCGCGTTCGTTTTCAGCTTCTTCGTTTTCTTTGACTTTTGTTGCCATGTATTCGTCTTTCCTTGGACGTCATTCGCGGCGCTTCGCCCTATCGCCGCCCGCAACGCCAGCTGGGCCGCGCTGCGAATCGCACCAGAACACGTACCGGGTGGCCAATTAATTCCCGATTAACCAACGCGGACTTCCGCTTCATACGCTGGGATGCCGTTGCGTTTAGAGCGCACATTATCCCATTGTTGATGAGCATCGTTCCGCCTATCAATGCCTAGGACGGTGATTCCCACAATTTTCCTCCCCGTCAAGCCTTTATCAGGGCTCCGCAGCGTTAAAAGTGGAAAAAGCGTCGGGTAGCTGTGTTTCCTCTATAACCTCAGCTGACGCTTAAGTGGTGATGAATTTCGATATGACAAGGCCCCAGCTTTCGGCAAAATGCCCCGAAATCAAGGCGTTTCACTTTCCGTGACCGACGGCTGCACCCTTCACACGGCCCGACATGACACCAAATCCATCAATAATTGCTTCCTGATTCTCCATTCGCACAATTTCCAGCTGAACTTCGGAGAGTGCCCGCAGCAATGGCTCGATGCTCGTCTCATCCCCGGCCTCCGTCGCGGCCGCGATTTCGCGTTCCAGTTCCATCTTCTCGAAACGAAGGGCCTTGGTGCGCTTGTGAAGCGATAGCGCCTGCCGATACCCCTCTCGCGCGTCCTCCGGTGCCGCCTTATCCGTCGCGATCCAAAGTCTTGCATTGCGCACCTGCTGGTCCAGCATGGTCACAAGCGGCCCAAAGCCCTGCGCCTCCAGTTTCTCCATCAAGTATTCACGAGAGAGATGCGGCCCAGCCGTTGCCGCAACCGGCAGCATGGCAGACCAGAACCGATGCAAATCCTTGTTCTCGAAATCAATCGCGGCAATTTCATCATATTCATCGAGCAGCAGCTGCGGATGATTGACGATGGTGATGGCCAGCACCACCTCCCGCAGCGTCGGCAGCTCCTGATTACCGCGCACGAGGCCGGAGCGTGCCAGACGATCGGATATATTCATGCCCCGTGCCGAGGCATTGGGGCCCGCAGGCTGGCCAAACCGGCCACTACCGGAATCCTGCCGCCGTCCCTGCGGCTTGCCTCCCCGCGGAGCAAATCCATTGCCGCCGCCATATTGCGGGCGAAACAGCGCGTTCAACCTCTCGCGCATTTCCTGCTGATAGAGACGGCGCACGCTTTCATCGGCAATCACATTGGTGATCTGCTTGAGGCGCGCCTCAAGCTCGGCCTTCTTTTCCGGCGTGTCGAAATTGCCCGAACCCGCTTCCCGCATCCAGAGAAGATCGGAGAGAGGCTTTGCCTGGGCAAGCACGCGGTCAAAGGGTTCGCGCCCCTCCTGGCGGACGAGATCATCCGGATCCTTGCCATCGGGCAAAAGCGCAAAATTCACGGACTTGCCCGGCTTCAGGTGCGGCAGCGCCAGATCCGCCGCACGATGGGCGGCGCGAATGCCCGCACCATCGCCATCGAAACACAGAACCGGCACCGGCGTCATGCGCCACAACAGCTCAAGCTGATTTTCCGTCAGCGCCGTGCCAAGCGGCGCAACGGCATTTTCAACGCCCGCCTGATGCAGCGCAATCACATCCATATAACCTTCAACGGCAATGATGGTGCCCTGCTCACCCTGGCCTCGCGCACCCACCTGCGCAGCACGACGCGCGCGGGTGAAATTGTAAAGAACATTGCCCTTGTGAAACAGCTCGGTCTCGTTGGAGTTGAGATACTTGGCAGGCGCATCGGGCGACATGGCCCGGCCGCCGAAAGCAATGACCTTCTCGCGTGACGAGAGGATAGGAAACATGATCCGGTCGCGGAACCGGTCATAGGACACCGCAATACCTTCACCATGCACGACCAGGCCGCAGGCTTCGATCTGCTCTTTCGGAATGCCCTTGGAGGCAAGATGCTCCTTCAGCGCATTGCGGCTCTCTGGCGCGTAACCCAGACGGAAAGTCTCGATGGTTCGCGCCGTCAATCCCCGGTCCCGCAGATAGGCGCGTGCCTTTGCGCCCGAGGCACTTTGCAATTGGTCCTGAAAGAACCGCGTTGCCATCTCCATCACATCAATGAGAGTGGCACGCTCCTTTTCGCGCTTTTCCGCCTGCACATCCGGCTGCGGCATGGGAATACCGGCCATATCCGCAATTGTCTGGACCGATTCTGGGAAACTCATCCCCTCCAGTTCTTGCAGGAAGCGGAAATGATCGCCAGAAACCCCGCAGCCGAAGCAATGATAACGGCCCTTCCGGTCTTCGCAGTGAAAGCTCGGGCTCTTTTCGCCATGAAAAGGGCAGCAGGCCCAATAATCGCCGCGCGAAACATTCGTTTTCTTGCGATCCCACGTGACGCGCCGCGCCACGACAGCCGAAATCGGCACGCGATCGCGTATCTCGTCGAGAAAGGTGGGAGAAAATCGCATGGGGAGCCGGAAACCTCTTTATTGATGCGCACTATAGGGCGCGCGCCTGCGCAACACCAGCAAGGATAGCGCAGCCGCCACCCCCACCCCCGCAATCCACAAGCACGGCCAACCGGGATTTCGCAAAACCCATGATGTCTGGCCCGGCTTGTGACGAATTTAAGGCACGCCGGACGCGTGAAAAATTATGTTTTTGTAATTTGATTATTGGGCCCGGTCGCGGTCTTCTGAGCCTGTCTTCTCGACGTCCCACTCTCCATCGGGAAGACGCGACAATCGAAGGCGATAGCAGCCCCCCGCTCCTCGCCTTCCCAGCGACGGCTCATCCCTAAGCCGATCGCGCATGTCCAGGCACAAAGAGGCAGGGTAGCCCCCAAAGACCCTGCCTCGCTTGCCCTAGATTTCAAGACCTCCACGTCAAAGGGGCTGGCGCCGCACCCTCGGCACCAGCCCCTTCTTTTTCTTCGGGCGAAGCTTACTTCAACAGATCCTTCACGAAGCCCGATGCCTTGCCAAAATCCATCTGGCCCGCATAACGCTCGCGAAGGGCGGCAATGACCTTGCCCATGTCGCGCATGCCTTCGGCATTGATTTCTGCAATCACGGCTTTTGCGGCGGCGAGAATTTCGTCGTCGGACATTTGCGCCGGCATGAAGGAGCGAATGACTTCGATTTCCTCACGCTCCTGCTGAGCAAGCTCGGCTCGGCCACCTTCATCGTACATCTTGGCGGATTCTTCGCGCTGCTTGATCAGCTTCTGCAGGATTTGCAGAATATCGTCATCGCTTGCCTCATCCTTGCCGACGCCGCGATTGGCAATATCGCGGGATTTGATTTCGCTCTGCACCATGCGGATCGTCGAGAGGCGGCGGCTATCCTTGGCCTTCATGGCCTCTTTCATGGCAGTGGCTAATGTATCGCGCATCATTGTCTTTCTCCTTGGGCGGATCAATCGACCAGCTGAACCGACAGGCATCGCTGAACCCGCATCCTCATGGGTCTCTGATAGACCAGCGCCAAAAGGCAATCAATTCGCAGCAGAAATAGTTTGGCCTCACCTGTTCAAATCACCACGGAATGGGTAGGTCGTCATTGACCTTGGCAATACCTTCCTTTATTTTCCGGCACTCGCACGACAATTGCACTTTAAAGCGAGGCGCGACCTTCCGCGCGCCCTTTTCTGCGACCATAGATGGCCCCATGGCTCTGTTGCGAAACGCGACCGGGCAACGGGCGGAGACAAACTGATATGACTCAAACTGCACCCTGGACGACCCGTAAGCCCACGGCTCTGCTCGTTCTCGCCGATGGGACGGTTATCGAAGGCGTCGGGATCGGCGCGACAGGCAAGGTGACCGCGGAAGTCTGCT
Source organism: Affinirhizobium helianthi (assembly GCF_042680945.1). Classification (NCBI taxonomy): domain Bacteria; kingdom Pseudomonadati; phylum Pseudomonadota; class Alphaproteobacteria; order Hyphomicrobiales; family Rhizobiaceae; genus Affinirhizobium; species Affinirhizobium helianthi. Next base: position 133,487 of record NZ_JBHUEQ010000027.1, read on the forward strand.
TCAACACAGCACTGACCGGCTACCAGGAAATCCTGACCGATCCCTCCTATCTCGGCCAGATCGTTACCTTTACCTTTCCCCACATCGGCAATATCGGCACCAATGACGAAGATATCGAAGACCTGACGCCTGCGGCACGACGCGGCGCGGTCGGCACCATCTTCAAGGCCGACATCACCGAACCGTCCAATTACCGTGCCGCCAAGCACCTCAACGACTGGCTCGCCTCTCGCGGCATCATCGGCCTTGCTGGCGTCGATACCCGCGCGCTGACCGCCTGGATCCGTGAGCATGGCGCACCGAATGCCGTGATTGCCCATGATCCGAACGGCGTTTTCGATATCGAGGCGCTGAAGGCTGAAGCACGCGGCTGGAGCGGCCTGCTTGGCCTCGATCTTGCCAAGGAAGCAACGTCCGGCCAGTCCTCCCATTGGGGCCAGAAGCCTTGGGTATGGAACGAAGGCTATGAAGATCTGAAGCCCGAAGACGCCAAATACCACATTGTTTGCGTGGATTACGGTGTAAAGCGCAACATTCTGCGCCTCTTTGCCGGTCTGGATTGCAAGGTCACGGTCGTCCCGGCCAATACTTCCGCCGAAGACATCATGGCTCTGCAGCCCGATGGCGTATTCCTCTCCAACGGCCCGGGCGATCCGGCAGCGACAGGCAAATACGCGGTTCCGGTGATCCAGCAGATCATCAAGACCGAAACCCCCACTTTCGGCATCTGCCTCGGCCACCAGATGCTGGGACTGGCACTCGGTGCAACCACCGAGAAGATGCACCAGGGTCACCACGGTGCAAACCACCCGGTCAAGGATCACACCACTGGCAAGGTGGAAATCGTTTCCATGAATCACGGCTTCGCGATTGACTCCAAGTCGCTGCCAGCCGGTGTGGAAGAAACGCATGTATCCCTGTTCGATGGCAGCAATTGCGGCCTGCGTCTCAGCGGCAAGCCGGTCTTCTCTGTGCAGCATCACCCGGAAGCATCACCCGGCCCGCAGGATAGCCACTACCTCTTCCGCCGGTTCATCAACATGGTGCGCGAGCGCAAGGGCGAACCGGCGCTTGCTGAACGTTAATTTCAAACTTCGATCTATCGACGGCCCGCCTCGGCGGGCCGTTTGCATTTTAACGCCAGCGTTTCGTGAGAATGTAGAAACGCAGGCAGAGGAAGATCGCGGCAGCGGTCAAACCCGTGACAAAGCCGATCCACACCCCAGGACCGCGCATGTCGAAATGAAACGCGAATACCCAGGCGCAGACAAAGCCGATAGGCCAATAGGCAATCAGCGCCAGGATCATCGGGATCTTTGTGTCCTTCAGCCCGCGCAACAGACCCGAAGCAACGGCCTGGATACCATCCACCAGCTGAAACGCACCACCCGCAATAATCAGCGGCACCGCGAGCTGGATAACGGCCAGTGCGTCCGGGCGGCGCGTATCGAGAAACAGTCCGCCCAGTTGTGCCGGAAACAGCGCGAAAAGTGCGGTACCGATAGCGGAAAAGCAAAGGCCGACCAGAAGCACAGTGATTGCCGCACGCCGCACACCCAGATGGTCATCTCGCCCATAGGCGATCCCCACCCGCACCGTTGCCACCTGCGAAAGACCAACCGGAATCATGAAGGCGATGGATGCCAGCTGCATGGCAATGCCATGCGCCGCCAGTTCGCGCGTACCAAGCGTCCCCATCAACAGTGCTGCCGCAGCAAACAATCCGGTTTCCGCCAGAATTGTGAAGCCGATTGGCAAGCCAATGACAAAGATCTCCCGAAAAGCTGCCCAGTCAGGCCGCCAGAAGCGAACGAAAAGTTCGTAGGTTCTCGTTTGCGGTTGCCGTTGAATGTAGAGGGTAATGCAGCAAAACCCGAGGAGATTGGCGAAAGTGGACGCGATGGCCGCACCATTCAGCCCCAATTGCGGAAAACCGAAATTGCCGAAGATCAGGCAATAATCCAGCACTGCATTCAGGCAGAACATTCCAAGCGTGACATAGAGAACAATGCTTCCGCGTTGCAGCGCGCTGACAAAGGCCCGAAGCACCATCAGCAGCAGTGCCGGAAACATGCCCCATTGCAGGATACGAAGATAGGACTGCGCCAGCGCCGCAACCTCCGGCTCCTGCCCCAGCCGCAGCAAAATGCTCTCCGAGAACCAGAGAATGGGTGCGGTACAAACTCCGTAAGCAAGCACCAGCCACATTCCCATGCGCACACAGCGCCGGCCCTGCACCTGGTCTCCTCGCCCGACGGCCTGAGCCACCATCGGCATTACCGCATTGGAGAAGCCCGAGCCGAAAATATAGACGATGAAAAACATCTGGCTGGAAAGAACGACGGCTGCCAGTTCCGTCGTGCCGAGCCAACCGACCATGACCACATCTGTGGTGTTGATGGCCATCTGTGCCAGCTGCGCTCCGACCAGCGGAATGCCAAGGCCAATGGTCGCCTTAAGGTGAACTGGCCACGAGTTTCCCCTGTCCGGCGCGGAATACGACGACGATGAAACTGTAGCCATGGCAATGCTCCGAAAATACAAAAGGCCGCTGCTCTGAGAAGGGGCAGACGGCCTTGCAAATCACTAATGGATACCCAGGGCTTGAGCAAGCGTGCGAACGCAATCAGAAGCTTTATTGCGACATCCCATCAGCTTTGGTGATGTATCCGGCACGTGCCTTCCTCTTTCGGAGGGTAAGGCATGCAAGTGCGACAAGCACAATTCCTGACAAAAGGCTCACCAACACTATGGCGTCCCCCGGTTCCGACAGCAGAACCCGGTTCATGATGCGATGGGGCATGAGCGTAAAGCCGCCTGCTATGACAATACCGCCGATATAAAGGTAGCCGACGATCCATCGATGCAACCGGATGTTTCCAAGCCTTGCTGCACGGTAAGCACCGAAGCAGCCTGCAAGTGTGAGAATGGAAAGCAGATGGATGGGACTAAAGCCATTCCAGAGATCCAGTGCGTGAATGAAGAAGGATGAGAAGGATGTCAGAACCATCAGGGTGAGCCAGATTTTCCCAAGCAAGCGGTGCGCGGGTTTGCCCTTTTTCGGTGAGAGCAGAAGGTAGGCACCCAACACCGCCGCGGGCACAACCGTAAGGACGTGAAACTGGACAGCGGCGGATGCCTGGATCAACGGTTCAAGTGTCATGAATAAGGCCCCAATTGAGTTTTCCCAGCTTGTGCGGCACAAGGGTTGAAGGGCCAACGGGATAGACGTGAGCGGAAGGATGTTTTCGTGAGTGGCGCTCATTTGCAGAACACGCTTCGTGAAATGCAGGGCTTTTTCCGCTCCTATCGCTTCTGGCTTTTGATTGCCGTCGTAGCATTGCTGTTTACGATCACCGGCGCCATGGGAACCGGAGCTACCATGCCGGTTTTGCAACGCCTCTCCTTCTGGCTGGCGCTTCATACAATGGCATTTTCGACGGCGGTGGTTTTCGCCGCCTGCGCGGATTGGCTGCTGGGCGAGATCGTCGCTTCCCGGCTCACACGCATGCTCCTGGGCTCAGCCGCGGCTGCTGCTCCGATTGGTTTTGGTGTGACCCTGCTGGAAGCGGGCTTTATGGGAGGGCCCGTCACACTTTCGGAAGTGGGCCAGCAGGCTGCGATGTCTCTGCCGCTTTGCCTGCTTCTCTGCACCCTGACCTATCTGACGCAAGCGGATCAGTCAGAACCGCAATCCCCCTTCTCCGATCCGGCCGTGCCGCCATCAACAGCAAGCGCTCCTTCTCCAGAAACGCATCAAACAGCGCCGCCGCCTGCGCTGCTCTCACGCCTCAATCCACAAAACCGCGGAGCGCTCCTGCGGATATCCGCACAGGATCACTATATCGAGGTCATCACCGCGCGCGGGCGCGAACTCATTCTGCTGCGCCTTTCCGATGCTCTCAAAGAGATTGGCGGCACGGACGGCATTCAGATTCACCGCTCCCACTGGGTGGCAGCACTGCATATAGAACGGCTTGAAAGACAGCGCGGAAGACTATTTCTGCTGACGAAAGGCGGTTCGGAGCTTCCGGTGAGCCGCGCGAACGAGGCTCAGGTACGGCAATTTGTATCGAACCGTCGAAATCCTCAAAGCTGCTGATAGCTCGGCGAGAAAGTGTCGCAGGCCTGCATATTGCCGGTGGTGAAGCCGGTGCGGAACCATTTGACACGTTGTGCGGATGTGCCGTGGTTGAAACTGTCCGGCACGACATAGCCTTGCGAGCGCTTTTGCAAGGTATCGTCACCGATCTGCTGGGCGGCGTTCAGCGCTTCCTCCAGATCGCCGTGTTCCAGAATGCCCTTCTGGTCCGTGTACTTGCCCCAGACACCGGCGAAACAATCCGCCTGCAGTTCCACGCGAACGGACATGCGGTTGGCATCCGCCTCGCTCATGCTCTGCCGCATCTGGTTGAAGCGCGGCAGAACCCCGATCAGGTTCTGCACATGATGGCCCACCTCGTGCGCGATCACATAGGCTTCGGCAAAATCGCCGGAGGCTCCCAACTGCCCGGAAAGCTGCTGGAAGAAATTCGTGTCGAGATACACCTTGCGGTCACCGGGACAATAGAAGGGGCCTGTCGCAGCCGAGGCCAAACCACAGGCCGAATCGACACGACCGGAAAACAGCACGAGCCTTGGCTCCTGATATTGGCCGCCATTCTGTTGAAATATCCGGGTCCAGGTTGTCTCTGTCTCGCGAAGCACGGTGGCGACGAAGGCCCTCATCTCGTCGTCCCGCCCGGAAACCTGTCCCTGTTGCCGGGTTCCGGCCCCATCTTCGAAACCAATATCGCCGCCGGATAGCAAGGTCAGCGGATTGATGCCAAGCATGAAGCAGATGATCCCGATGACGATGAGCCCGCCTATGCCGATGCCGCCCCCGCCCCGGCGGCCGACAGGAATACGAAAGCCGGGACCCGACCTGAAGCCGCCCCTGCTGCCGCGACGATCTTCAATATTGTCCGACTGTTCGCGACCGCGCCATCTCATGGCCGTCCCCTCCCTGTAGTGATATTGCCCGCAACGCCGGACCTTGCCTCACGGTTCCTTTAGACGGCGGCGACAAGCTCTGTCCATGATGTTGCCATACGCATCTGGGGATCACATCCCCGCAGTCAAAATTTCACAAGATTTGGGGTTCCTTCCGCGGCAACTATTCCCTATAAGCCGCTTCTAGCCTGAAAAGACCCATCCATTGCGCCCGGCCGGTGATGCCTCACCGTGGCCGGTTTTTCGCGCAAGCTGTTTATGGAATTGAGCCGATGCCGAAGCGCCAAGATATTAAGTCCATTCTGATCATTGGAGCAGGACCGATCGTCATCGGTCAGGCCTGCGAATTCGACTATTCCGGCACGCAGGCCTGCAAGGCGCTCAAGGAAGAAGGCTACCGCGTCATTCTGGTGAATTCCAATCCGGCAACGATCATGACCGATCCGGGCCTGGCAGATGCAACCTATGTAGAGCCGATCACGCCCGAAGTTGTGGCAAAGATCATCGCCAAGGAGCGCCCGGATGCGTTGTTGCCCACCATGGGCGGCCAGACGGCCTTGAACACGGCGCTTTCCTTGAAGCGCATGGGCGTGCTTGACCGCTACAACGTGGAAATGATCGGCGCGAAACCGGAAGCCATCGACAAGGCGGAAGACCGTGCGCTCTTCCGTGAAGCCATGGCGAAGATCGGACTTGAAACGCCACGCTCCATGCTGGCCAATGCGACCGAGATCAAGGAACAGGACCGCAAGGCACACGAAGCAGAGCGTGCGAAGCTGCGCGAGACGCTGTCCGGCGACGCGTTGGACAAGGCCCTCGACGCGCTGGAAAACAAATGGAACCTGGGCGAGACCGATCGCAAGCAGCGCTACATGGCGCATGCCATGGCGATTGCCGCCCAGGCGCTCGACCATGTGGGCCTTCCGGCCATCATCCGCCCGTCCTTCACGCTGGGCGGCACCGGCGGCGGCATTGCCTATAACCGCTCGGAATTCTTCGACATCGTCAATGGCGGCCTCGATGCCTCGCCAACCACCGAAGTGCTGATCGAAGAATCGGTTCTGGGGTGGAAGGAATATGAGATGGAAGTGATCCGCGACCGCGCGGATAACTGCATCATCATCTGCTCCATCGAAAACATCGATCCTATGGGCGTTCATACGGGCGATTCCATCACCGTTGCCCCTGCCCTGACGCTGACGGACAAGGAATACCAGATCATGCGCAACGCCTCGCTGGCGGTTCTGCGCGAGATCGGTGTGGAAACCGGCGGCTCCAACGTGCAGTTCGCGGTCAATCCCAAGGATGGCCGCCTCGTCGTCATCGAAATGAACCCGCGCGTTTCGCGCTCCTCGGCGCTGGCCTCCAAGGCAACCGGCTTCCCGATTGCAAAAGTCGCGGCAAAGCTCGCCATCGGCTACACGCTGGATGAACTGGAAAACGACATCACCGGCGGCGCAACCCCGGCCTCCTTTGAGCCTTCCATCGATTACGTCGTCACGAAGATCCCGCGTTTCGCCTTCGAAAAGTTCCCCGGCGCGGAACCGACACTCACCACAGCCATGAAGTCTGTCGGTGAAGTCATGGCAATTGGCCGCACCTTTGCCGAATCGCTGCAAAAAGCCCTTCGCGGCCTGGAAACCGGCCTGACGGGTCTCGACGAGATCGAAATCCCGGGCCTCGGCCAGGGTGACGACAAGAATGCCATCCGCGCGGCCATCGGCACGCCGACGCCAGACCGTCTGCGCATGGTGGTCCAGGCACTGCGTCTTGGCCTCAGCGAAGCGGAAGTTCACGAAGCCTGCAAGATCGATCCGTGGTTCATCGCTCAGTTCAAGGCGATTGTGGATATGGAAGCCCGCGTGCGCGAGCACGGCCTGCCCACCGATGCCGAAAACCTGCGCATGCTGAAATCCATGGGCTTCTCCGATGCCCGTCTGGCTTCGCTGACCAACGGCAAGCCGAAGGATGTTGCCATGCTGCGCAACAGCCTGAATGTGCGCCCGGTCTTCAAGCGCATCGATACCTGCGCGGCCGAGTTCGCCTCGCCAACAGCCTATATGTACTCGACCTATGAGACGCCCTTCGTTGGCGCTGCGCGTTCCGAAGCGGAAGTGTCAGACCGCAAAAAGGTCGTCATCCTCGGCGGTGGCCCGAACCGTATCGGCCAGGGCATTGAGTTCGATTATTGCTGCTGCCATGCCGCTTTCGCTCTGAAGGATGCTGGGTTCGAAGCGATCATGATCAACTGCAACCCGGAAACGGTTTCAACGGATTACGACACTTCCGACCGCCTCTACTTCGAGCCGCTGACGGCTGAAGACGTGATCGAAATTCTCCGCGCTGAGCAGGAGAAGGGTGAGGTCGTCGGCGTCATCGTCCAGTTCGGCGGCCAGACCCCGCTGAAGCTGGCGGAAGCGCTGGAAAAGAACGGAATTCCGATCCTTGGCACGGCACCTGACGCTATCGACCTTGCGGAAGACCGTGATCGTTTCCAGAAGCTTCTGATGAAGCTCGATCTGGCGCAGCCGAACAATGGCATCGCCTACTCTGTCGAACAGGCTCGGCTGGTTGCATCCGAAATCGGCTTCCCGCTGGTCGTGCGCCCATCCTACGTCCTGGGTGGCCGTGCCATGCAGATCATCCACAACGAGGGAATGCTGCAGAGCTACCTGCTCGATACCGTGCCGGAACTGGTTCCGGAAGATATCAAGCAGCGTTACCCGAACGACAAGACCGGCCAGATCAACACGCTGCTCGGCAAGAACCCGCTTCTGTTCGATAGCTACCTGACCAACGCGATCGAGGTGGATGTCGATGCACTGTGCGACGGCGAAAGCGTCTTCGTCTCCGGCATCATGGAACACATCGAAGAAGCCGGCATCCATTCCGGTGATAGCGCCTGCTCGCTGCCAGTCCGCTCACTCTCGAAGGAAATCGTGGACGAGCTGGAGCGCCAGACAACGGCGCTGGCCAAGGCCCTGAATGTCGGCGGCTTGATGAACGTTCAGTACGCCATCAAGGATGGCACCATCTACGTTCTCGAAGTAAACCCGCGCGCCTCGCGCACCGTGCCCTTCGTTGCCAAGACCATCGGCGCGCCGATTGCCAAGATTGCAGCCCGCATCATGGCTGGCGAAAAGCTGGATGCGGCCATTTCCGCCTATGGCAGCAAGCCTGATCCGCGGAACCTCAAGCATATTGCAGTGAAGGAAGCCGTCTTCCCGTTCGCTCGTTTCCCCGGCGTCGATACGCTGCTTGGCCCGGAAATGCGCTCGACCGGCGAAGTCATCGGCCTTGACCGCAACTTTGCGGTTGCCTTCGCAAAGAGCCAGCTCGGCGCCGGTGTCGAATTGCCGCGTGATGGCGCTGTCTTCGTGTCCGTCCGTGACGAGGACAAGACGCGCGTTCTGCCCGCCATCAAGCTGCTGGTCGAAATCGGCTTCAAGGTGCTCGCAACCGGTGGCACGCAGCGCTACCTGGCTGAGAACGGCATTAATGCCATCAAGGTGAACAAGGTTCTGGAAGGTCGTCCGCATATTGAAGATGCCATCCGCAACCGTCAGGTTCAGCTGGTCATCAATACGACCGATGGCAACAAGGCGATCTCGGACTCCAAGTCGCTGCGTCGGGCCGCGCTGATGCAGAAGCTGCCCTACTACACCACCATGGCCGGTGCCATGGCCGCTGCTCAGGCCATCGAAGCTCTGAAGAAGGGCCAGCTGGAAGTTCAGCCGCTGCAAAGCTACTTCTAATTCCGAAGTTTAACGGACAAAAAGCAAATGGCGGCGCCCGAGGTGCCGCCATTTTTTTATGGTCTCCCGCACATCAACATCATGCTGCGTGGCATCCCTAAATCTTGCAGCTTGAAACACTGGGGCGAAACAGTCAGCCTGCCCGCAACCTTCTGACTGGAGCGCGGCCATGGCTAAGAATATCGTCATTCTGTTCGATGGTACGTCCAACGAGATTTCGGCCGACCGCACCAATATCTTGCGCCTCTTCGGCTGCCTTGAGCGATCGGAACATCAAGTGGTCTATTACGATCCTGGTGTCGGCACGTTCGGCTCACCTAACGCATGGTCGAAACTGCAACGGCAGGCGGCAGAGGTCTGGGGGCTCGCCACCGGATGGGGGCTGGATCAGAATGTCAAGGAAGCCTATCGCATGCTGGTGGAAACCTATGATGCCGGCCCCAAGGCAGCGGATGGCAAACACCATGACCGTGATCGAATCTACATATTCGGCTTCAGCCGCGGTGCCTACACAGCCCGCGTTCTCGCAGGCTTCATCCACGCTTTCGGGCTGACGAAGAAAATCCATCTGAACCTTCTCGACTACGCCTATCGCACCTACAAAGGTATTCCAGACAAAGAGCAGATGCTGCAATCGGATGATGTGCATGGCGAAGCACCGTCCGCATTTCGCAGCATGAGACTTTACGAGCGGACACTTCGCAACGACCGGCCGCCCATCAAGCTTCTCGGCCTGTTTGACACAGTGGCCTCCGTTATCGAACCGGGAAAGTTCGGCCCACAGTTCAAAACGCATCCCTTCACGCATCGCAATCCCAGTGTCGAAGTGGTTCGCCATGCCGTCGCCATTGATGAGCAGCGCACCATGTTTCAGCCGGAACTCTGGGCAATCGACCAGCCCTACTGGGGTGGGCCATTCCGTCCCAAGGAAGTTCACAAGCAAAATGTCAAAGAAGTGTGGTTTGCAGGCGTTCACGGTGATGTGGGCGGCGGGTACCCCGAAGTCGAAAGCGGCCAGATCAAGATTCCGCTGTGCTGGATGGTCAACGAAACACGCCCCACCGGACTGATTTATTCGGAGAGGGCAATTGCCAATCTCGTCATGGGCGAAAAAGGCGGCAAATATGTCTCGCCAAACCAGCTCGCACCGCTGCATGATTCCATGAACACGTTCTGGCCAATCGCCGAATGGCTTCCCCGCGCCATCCCGAAAACCTCATGGCGATCCGGCGGCAAGACTGGCGGTTGGTACATTCCCCGCTACGACCGGAGACTGATCGCATCGGATGCTTTGATCCACGAATCCGTGAAGGTTCGATTGCAGGCCGATGCCTATTCACCGGCAAACCTTCCGCCAGACCCCAATTTCACGTCTTAACAACCGACAAATCTATCGCTGCGGTGACCGACAGAAGGACTCCATCCAGAGCCTAACCTTGCTCATATCATCGATAAACCGCGCCAACTCCCGGCTCTTGGTGGCATCATCCGGAAGCCGCAAGAGGTAAGAGGGATGGACAGTGACGAACAGCATGCATCCGCTGCTCATGGGCAGCAACCGGCCCCGAACATGCTCCAGCTTTTCGCGTCCATCAGTGAGTGCATAATAGGCCGTCGCACCCATGGCGACCACCAGTTTCGGCTTCACAAGCTCAATCTCGCGGGTCAGCCACCAGCGGCATTGCTGGATCTCCGCCTGGTTCGGCTTCTGGTGGATGCGCTTCTTGCCGCGTGGCTCGTATTTGAAGTGCTTGACCGCGTTGGTGAGATAGAATGCCTCACGATCAAGCCCAACCTCGCCCAATACCTGATTGAAGACTCTGCCTGCAGGCCCGATAAAGGGTCGCCCGGCCAGATCCTCATGATCCCCCGGCTGCTCACCAACGAACATAACGGAAGCATCGGCTGGCCCTTCGCCGAATACGGTCTGCGTTGCCTTGCAATGCAAATCGCATCGCGTGCAGTTTCGCGCTTCATGGCGAAGGGCAGCAAGGCTGCCCGCTTCGAAGATAGAATCCGGCTCCTGCCCCAGCGCCATTCTTTCCTGCAATCGCTGGTGAAACGCTGGCGGCTGCGATGCTGCACGCGCCGCCATCTCCCGCACCTTGGCTTCGGCATTGGCGATCAAATCCGGGATGAGTTCTGCCTCGGGTAAGTTCTTCCAATACTTCTTCGGCATTTCCGCCGTCATTGCCTTGATCTTCAGGCGTGCCGGATTGAAAATATTGGCATAATAGATACGCCACAGATCATCGGCATCATCCCGAATATCAGGCTTTTCGGCTGGCTCATCGGAAAGGGTCAGCTCCTCTCCATCCCAGGCGGCAGAGCCCTTCGGTGTAGCAATCACCCAATCCATGTCGAAGAAGCGCCGCTTGAAGAAAGGCGCCATCCGAGCCACGATGAAATGATCTGGCTCAAACCATGAGATGAAGGCGCGGCGCTGACCCAGAGGATCGCGGGAAGGCACTTCCTTGAAGCGAACGAAGGCCTTCATTTTATGGCTGTCTCGCCGCACGGATTTTTCCAATTGACGCGCTTCAATCACGTCGGGATCGGAAATCACGCCCAGCAACTGACGCTCGCTGCGGATACGCCATAACAGCCGATACAGGAGCGCGAACCGCATTGGATCACTATGGCAAAGAACGGTTTGTGCCAAATCGACAAAGGCTTGCGGAACGTGAATGGGCTGAATACCAGGCTTGGGCGCGGGAAGAGCATCCTCGCCAAATCCAAGCACAGGATTGCTATCAGTCTCGACATTCCAACTGATCTCCGAGGGGGCAATGTCGGCCATAAGAAGCGAGCGGGCCGCACTGCGCCACTCTTCCAATTCGCCGCGCCCCTGAAGCTTGATCGTCAGCATCAGAAAAGTGTCAATTGTTCAGGTTGCGGAGAAAACATTTGCCGCAGATCAGAACGCTCCAGTATGCGTTTCGGCGTCCAGCCTTCGGCTTCGATAAATGGCTGGACCTTGCGGAGAGAAACGCCAAGCCGTCCTAAATCTTCCAATCGCAGACGGCGGAAACGACGCGATGACAGGATGGATTTAACCGTTTTCGTACCCAGTCCCGGCACCCGCAACAACATCTCCTTGGAAGCCCGGTTGATATTGACGGGAAAACCGTCTCGGTTCGCCAGCGCCCAGGCAAGCTTCGGATCAAGCTCAAGATCGAGATTACCGTCAGACGCCACAGAGGTGATTTCCCCGATATCGAATCCATAAAATCGATAGAGCCAATCCGCCTGATAAAGACGATGCTCGCGGATCAGTGGCGGCTTGATTAGAGGCAGTTTTGAAGACGAATCCGGAATGGGGCTAAAGGCCGAATAATAGACGCGCTTCAAACCATAGCTGCCGTAAAGACGCGCACTCGTGCCAAGAATAGTCGCGTCATTGGCACCATCAGCACCCACAATCATCTGCGTGCTCTGACCCGCTGGCACGAAGCGTTTTCTGCGTTTTGTCTTCAGGGTGGGTTCGGAGGCATCTTCAATTTTCAGTCGCAGATCGCCCATAGCGCGGCGAATGCCGTCGGGCCGCTTTTCAGGCGCGAACTGGCTGATACCCAAATCAGTCGGAAGCTCAATATTGATAGACAGACGATCAGCATAAAGACCTGCCTGCTCGATCAACGCTGGCGAAGCTTCCGGGATGGTTTTCAAATGAATGTAACCGCGAAACCCGTGAACCGTGCGCAAATCACGCGCAATTTTCACCATCTCCTCCATGGTGTGATCGGATGAGCGAATGATGCCGGAGGAGAGGAAAAGACCTTCAATGTAGTTCCGGCGGTAGAACTCCATTGTCAGCCAAATCACCTCCTCCGGCGTAAACCGTGCCCTCTCCACATTGGAGGAGGAACGGTTGATGCAATAGGCGCAGTCGTAAATGCAGAAATTCGTCAGCAGTATTTTCAGCAGCGAAATGCAGCGGCCATCCGGCGCGTAAGCATGGCAGATGCCAGAACCTTCCGTGGAACCGAGCCCTCCGCTCGACGTCGAATCCCGCCTCGTTGTGCCGCTCGATGCGCAGGATGCATCATATTTTGCAGCATCTGAGAGAATGGCCAGACGTTCTTTCATCGACTTTTTCATTGCATTGTTCACTATATGTTCTCAGCCTGATTGTCAAGAACGGCGGAAATAAGAGAAAGCTTTTATCGCTACGCTGTGCAAAACCGCCCGAAGCCCTATCTCGAATTTTCTGGAAATCCGCTCGACGACTCTGCTATGATCGCCGAAGCGAGAATTTTCACATGGTTCCGGAGTTTCGCTCCGGGACCTGTTTCTTTTTGTGTCCGCAGCAAGCAGGCATGATACTGAGGAAAAGGAAAAATGGTTGAAAAGGTACCGATGACGCAATCCGGTTTCGCCCAATTGCAGGAGGAACTGCGCTGGCGTCAGCAGGAGGAACGTCCCCGCATCATCGAGGCCATTGCGGAAGCGCGCGCCCATGGCGACCTTTCGGAAAATGCCGAGTACCATGCTGCCAAGGAAGCGCAGAGCCACAATGAGGGCCGCATTACCGAGCTGGAAGATCTCACGGCACGTGCAGAAGTGATCGACCTGTCGAAAATGTCGGGCTCGAAAATCAAGTTCGGCGCCACCGTCAAACTGGTGGATGAAGATACCGAAGAAGAAAAGGTGTACCAGATCGTTGGCGATCAGGAAGCCGATGTGAAGGGTGGAAAGATCTCCATTTCCTCCCCCATCGCCCGCGCCCTGATTGGCAAGGAAGCTGGTGACTCGATTGAAGTCAACGCACCTGGCGGCTCGAAGGCCTACGAAATCCTGTCCATCACCTGGGGCTAACCACGATTGGTTGAGGGGTCACTGTGCCTTCGCGTCTCTCTCAGGTCTCGGTAATCGCGCCGCATTTCAAGCGTCGCCTTTCCGGCGTGACCTCTACCGTCATTCAGCTTGTCCCTGTTCAAAACCGCCTGGGCCAGAGGGTTACAACCCTCGGGCCTGGGCTCCCTGCATCCCTGCCCTTCATGGGATGGCTTGATGTGCCTCAGCTGTGGAAAGCGCCGGAGGGCCAAAGCCATCGGGTCTGGCATGCTCGACGCAACATTGAGATGTTGCCCGGCATCATTCTTCGCGACGTGCTGCGCATGCCGCTGAAACTTCTGTTCACATCCGCCTCGCAACGGCAGCACACGGGTTGGACGAAGTGGCTGATCTCCCGAATGGATCACGTGATTGCCGTCTCTGCAAAAACCGCAAGCTATCTTGAGCGCGAGAGCACGGTCATTCTGCACGGGATTGACCTTGAGCGTTTTTCTCCACCCTTGAACAGGCAGGAAGCGAAACAGAAAGTGGGGCTTGATCCCGCCTTCAACTATATTGGCTGCTTTGGCCGCGTGCGCCATCAAAAAGGTACTGATATTTTTGTCGATACGATGCTGCGGCTCCTGCCCGCCCATCCGCTTTGGAAGGCCGTGATTGCAGGCCGGGCTACGGCAAAACATGCCGCTTTCGAAGAGGAATTGAAGGCCAAGGTAAAGGCCGCCGGTCTTTCCGAGCGCATCCTGTTTGTCGGCGAACATACGAACATTCCAGAATGGTATCGTGCGCTTGATCTTTTCATCGCGCCGCAACGCTGGGAGGGCTTCGGCCTCACCCCGCTGGAAGCCATGGCAACCGGCGTGCCGGTCATCGCGTCCGATGTCGGCGCGTTTCCGGAGCTTATCGTCGATGGTCAGACAGGCCGAATTGTCGGTCGCGATTCCGTGGATCGGTTTGTCGAAGCGGCTGAACCCTATCTCCAGGATGATGGGCTTTTGAGCGCTTCGGCTACATCCGCCCTCACCCACGCCCGCCAAAACTTCTCTATTGAACGAGAGGCAACGGCGATCGGCCAGGTTTACGCCAGACTTTTAAAAGCCGATTGAAGGGGAAACATCCCCTTCTCCTCAAATCTCAACGAGACCGAGCTTTTTCACCTGACGGATTGTCAGCATGGTTCGGACCGTATCCACATGCTCATTGGCCGCCAGAACTTCGATCACAAAGTCCTGAAACTTGGTGAGGTTTTCGGCCGTGCATCGAAGCAGGAAATCGCTATCGCCGGAGACCATCCAGGCCTCACGCACGATCGGCCAGCTTTCAGCCAGGGAGGCAAATGCCTTGAGATTGGCTTCCGACTGGTGCTTCAATCCAACCAGACAAAAGGCCACAAGATCATAGCCCAGCTTGGGGCCATTGAGGATGGCGGCGTAACCCTCGATCACGCCAAGCTCTTCCAGCTTGCGCACACGGCGCAGGCACGGCGGTGCGGAAATACCGACCCGCTCGGCCAGTTCCACATTGGTCATACGGCCATCCCGCTGCAATTCGCGCAGGATCTTGATGTCGGTAGCATCGAGTTCGACTCGCAGCACGCGAAACTCCCGTTCTGTCGTTTGGTTTGCCTTTTAGACAATGCGCCAGCGAACGCAAGGAATTCACCGGAAAACCGGCCTCACCCTTTACTTATATTGTGCGTAAAGGCGCAAGACGTGACGCTGACGCAAGGCTGCCCTTGAATTGATGCATGGTTCAATCATAAATGAAGGCAAGATTTGGCAACATATGCATTGCCGATGGCCCGACGCGGCCATCACAGCTGAAATTCCTGAAGGATCACTATCATGTCTGCCCGTCACACGCAGGTCCTTATAATCGGCTCAGGCCCCGCTGGCTACACAGCCGCCATCTACGCCGCCCGCGCCATGCTGAAGCCAGTGCTGATTGCTGGCATGGAGCAAGGTGGGCAGTTGATGATCACCACCGATGTCGAGAATTACCCCGGCTTTGCAGATCCCATTCAAGGGCCGTGGCTCATGGAGCAGATGCTGAAACAGGCGCAGCATGTCGGCACGGAAATCGTCAACGACCTCGTCACGGAAGTGAAACTGGGCAGCCGCCCCTTCACGATACACACCGATTCCGGCCAGGTCTGGACGGCGGATACGCTGGTGATTGCCACGGGCGCCAAGGCGAAATGGCTCGGCATCGAAAGCGAACAGCACTTCCAGGGCTTCGGCGTTTCAGCCTGCGCCACCTGCGATGGTTTCTTCTATCGCAACAAGGATGTCATCGTTGTCGGCGGCGGCAATTCTGCCGTCGAGGAAGCGCTCTATCTCTCCAACATCGCCAAATCGGTCACGGTCGTGCACCGGCGCGACAGCTTCCGTTCCGAGAAAATACTCCAGGAACGCCTGTTCCAGCGCCCCAATGTCAATGTGATGTGGAATACGGAAATCGCCGAGATCACCGGCGAAGCGGCAAAGCCGCCAATGCCCCCTTCCGTTTCCGGCGTGCGCCTGCGCAACACGAAAACGGGCGAGATCAGTGAGCAGGCCATTGACGGTGTCTTTGTCGCAATTGGCCATGCGCCTGCTGTTGAATTGTTCAAGGATCAGCTGAAGCTGAAACCGAACGGCTATCTCTGGACCGCGCCAGATTCGACCGCAACAGATGTCCCTGGCGTTTTTGCCGCCGGAGACGTGACGGACGATACCTTCCGGCAGGCCATTACGGCCGCAGGCATGGGCTGCATGGCGGCTCTTGAGGCTGAGCGTTTTCTCGCAGGCATTCAACCAATGGCGCAGGCCGCGGAGTAATCATGGGCGTACCACTGGACTGGGACAAACTGCGCATCTTCCACGCAGCGGCAGAGGCAGGATCTTTCACGCATGCGGCAGATAAGCTTCACCTCTCCCAGTCCGCGATCAGCCGTCAGGTCAGCGCGCTGGAGCAGGATGTCGGCGTCAAGCTGTTCCATCGCCATGCACGCGGCCTGATCCTCACCGAGCAGGGTGAGTTGCTGTATCGCACAGCGCATGATGTGCTTCTGAAGCTGGAAACCGTGAAGGTTCAGCTGACGGAAACCACGGAAAAACCGAGCGGCAAATTGCGCGTCACCACCACCGTTGGCCTTGGCCAGGGTTGGCTGACGGACAAGGTGCAAGAGTTCCTGCAACTGTATCCGGAAATGTCGATTCAGCTCATCCTCGACAACGAGGAGCTGGATGTGAACATGCGCCACGCCGATTGCGCCATTCGCCTGCGGCAGCCGCAGCAGTCGGATCTCATCCAGCGCAAGCTCTTCACCGTGCATATGCACGTCTATGCGGCACCGTCCTACATCAATCGCTTCGGCGAGCCGCAGACGATCGAGGATCTGGACAGTCACCGCATCATCACCTTCGGTGAACCTGCACCCAATTACCTGCTGGATGTCAACTGGCTGGAATATGCAGGTCGTTCTTCCGACAATCCGCGGCTTCCGCACTTGCAGATCAACAGCCAGACATCGATCAAGCGCGCCTGCCTTCTGGGCATCGGCATTGCAGTTCTGCCGGATTATATCGTCGGCCGCGATCCGGGGCTGATTCAGCTCGCCATCAACGCCGACATCCCGTCCTTCGACACCTATTTCTGCTATCCGGACGAGATGAAGAACGCAGCCAAATTGAAAGTCTTCAGAGATTTTATTGTGGCCAAGGCAAGAAACTGGAATTTCTGACGCCTCTGCCGGCGCAATGCGAAAGTCCAAAGAACGGCTTTTTGTTGAACAATTACATGGCGTTGCCCCTCAGGCAGCGCCATTTTTCATGCGCTTTCAAACCCACCAATGCGAAAAAACATGGCTGCCCTGCACAAAAAAGCATTGTTCGCTGCACAATAAAGCACCATATCGCACTCAGCTGATGCACATGGTGGCTTTCCTCCCAGTTCCACCGCAGCAGCTGTTCCCCTCTGGAGGTTATTTGACCTTCACACTTTATAGGGCCCTGGAGCGATCCGGCGGCCCTCTTTTTTTACCAGCTGTTTTTGATGTTCAGAAAAACTCATACAAGCAGGTCCCGACTTCACTTGCCTATTTTGGCACAGCCTCCCATATTGAGACACGGCTGGCACTGGACAATTCCTCTGCCTGTCAGCTGTTCCCCTCTGGAGGTTTTGAAACCTTCGTTTTCCGGGCCCGTTTCGCGGGCCCTTTTTTTTTACACCTGCCCCTTAAAATCGCGTTATGGCGATTTATATATCGGTACAGAGCGATGTATCGATAGACCCGGAAGGAGGCACAATGGATAGACATGAGATCTTGAAGGCGCTTTCCCATCCGGTGCGCGTCGAGTTTCTGGAATGGATGCGCCACCCGGAGGAGAATTTCTCCTCACAAGCCCATCCGCTGGAAATGGGCATCTGCGCAAACCAGTTCGAGAAGCGCTGCGGCCTTTCGCAGTCGACCGTCTCTGCGCATCTTTCCACCCTTGAAAAGGCGGGACTGGTGAAAACCCGCAAGGTTGGTCAGTGGACATTTTACCATCGCGATGAGGAGGCAATTGGCCGCTTCATCGATCATCTCAAGAACTCTCTGTGAGTTCCCCTCCCCCTAACTCGTGCAAACATGAGGAAACAATGCCTAATCTATTCGATAGCGTTACCTTTGGCGATCTCACACTCAGCAATCGCATCGTCATGGCACCATTGACACGCAACCGCTCTCCCAAGGCAGTGCCGAACGATCTGAACGTGGTCTATTATGAGCAGCGCGCAAGCGCTGGCCTGATCGTATCGGAAGGCACGGCCATCACCCATCAGGGCCAGGGCTATGCGGACGTACCCGGTCTTTATACGCCAGAAGCGCTGGCAGGCTGGAAGAAGGTGACCGACGCCGTGCACCAGCGTGGCGGCAAGATTGTCGCCCAGCTCTGGCATGTGGGCCGCGTTTCGCATGTCTCCCTGCAGCCGAATGGCGCAGCCCCCGTTGCCCCTTCTGCACTGGTGGCAAAATCGAAGACCTACATTCTGAACGAAGACGGCACCGGCGCTTTTGCCGACACCTCGGAGCCGCGTGCACTCGAACTGGCAGAGCTTCCGGGCATTGTCGAAGATTTCCGCAAGGCGGCGCGCAATGCCGTAGATGCTGGCTTCGATGGTGTGGAAATCCATGCGGCCAACGGGTATCTGCTCGACCAGTTCATGAAGGATGGCGCCAACAAGCGCAGCGATGCCTATGGCGGCTCCATTGAGAACCGTGCCCGTCTGACGCTCGAAGTGGTGGATGCCGTGGCGAAGGAAATCGGAGCGGGCAAGACCGGCATTCGCCTGTCGCCCACCACGCCTGCCAATGACGTGAGCGATTCCGATCCTCAGGCCGTATTCAACTACGTTGTGACAGAGCTGGCAAAGCGCAATCTTGCCTTCATTCATGTGATCGAAGGCGCAACAGGCGGCCCGCGTGACCACCAGTATGAGGGCGCGCATTTCGATTACGCTGCCTTCAAGGCGGCCTATGTGAATGCTGGCGGCAAGGGTGCCTGGATGGTCAATAACGGCTATACGGCTGAAAGCGCAGCCAAGGCCGTGGAAACCGGCCAGGCGGATCTTGTGTCCTTCGGCAAGCCGTTCATTGCAAACCCGGATCTGGTACGCCGCATCAAGGATGGCGCAGCCTGGAACGAGGTGAACCCCAGCACGCTCTATGGCGGCGGCGCGGAAGGCTATACGGACTATCCCACGCTGGCAGCGGCTGAGTAATCAGCATAAGCCTGGAAGGCCCGCCCCCAAGGCGGGCCTTCTTGCTGTGCGTCCGGATATCAACGCGCGGTATCTTCCACTTCCGCTTCAGGCCGATCGCCACCATCGCTATATTCGACGTGCCAGACGCCGTTCTCGTCCTGCCAGCTGATCTCCTCGGGATCTCCCCCAACCTGCTGCTCCGCCGCAACAATGCGGGCTGCCTGCAAGGCATCGGCATGCGAAGCGAAGGTTTCGGAGTAGACATCGCCCAGCCGATAGGCCCAGCCGCCATCGTGCTCAACAACCTGATAAACAACCTTGGCCATAGATTTCCTCCTGCGTTTTGCCGGTTTGGCTTGTTCACCCATGGAAATTGCAGAAAGCAGCACTCGGTTCCCACGCAACCGAAACGAGGATGACGGGCACCGCTTGATGCGCAAACAGAGCGCGATAGATAGCTCTCTTCAACAGGAGCCCTGTTCAGGATGCCATCACTTTTGAAGCGAGAAAAGTTTCTGGTCCTTGCTGCCATTATTACAATCGCTGGCTTCTTCCTCGAACATTCCGTTCTGGAAATGGGAAAGCTCGCGGCCATCCTGGCCGCAATCGCCCTGATTGCGGTCATCGTTCTCGTCTCCACCCGCGTCGCCCATGCGGCAGAAATCCTCGCGCAGAAAGTTGGCGATCCCTACGGCACAATGATCCTCACGCTCTCGGCCGTGGCGGTGGAAGTGCTGATCCTGGCAATCCTGATGAACAATTCGGAATCGCCCACTCTGGTGCGAGACACGATCTATGCGGCGGTGATGCTGGACATCAACGGCATACTTGGCCTGGCGGCGCTGCTGGGCGGCCTGCGCCACGGCGAGCAGGAATATAACGACAATTCCGGCAAGACCTATGGCGTCATGATCCTGACCGCCATGGGCATTTCCATGATCGTGCCGGAATTCGTTCCCGCCGACCGGTGGCACTATTATTCGGCCTTCACCATCTGCGCGATGATTGCACTCTATGCCCTGTTCCTGCGCATGCAGGTGGGCGCACACAGCTATTTCTTCAGCTACAGCTATCCGCGCAACAAGCCAGCCTCTGCCGCTGGCGCACCACCAGCAACGGGTTCCGGCCAATCGGCACAGGAAGAGCCGCAGGCTTCTGCGGCTCTGGCAATTGGCATCATTCTGGCCGGTGTGGTCATCATCGGGGTTCTGGCAGAATTCATGTCCGCCTTCCTGAACCTCGGCCTGCAGGGCAGCGGGGCTCCACCGGCGCTGATGGCCGTCATCGTAGCGGCAATTTCCGCTGCTCCGGAAATCCTGACCGCCTTGCGCGCCGCGCTGCGAAACCGGATGCAGGCCACCGTCAACATTGCCATGGGCGCCTCGCTTTCCACTGTCATCCTCACGGTGCCCGTTATGGAAGGCATTGCCCTCTACAGTGGCCAGCCCTTCATCATGGCGATGACACCGGTGCAAACGGTGATGGTTATCATCACGCTCATTGCCGCCGCCATCAACCTGAATGATGGGGAAACAAACGCCATCGAGGGCATGACGCATTTCGTGCTTTTCTCCACCTTCATCATGCTGACCATTCTGGGATTGTAGAGCCATAACCGATGGTTGACCGGAAGAGCGGATTCACTTTGCCAAGGCGGTGAACCAGAACATGAACGGCACACGCGCCGGTAAAGCAAACTTGAACAATGCGTGTGAAGCCAAGGGCGGCAAGCATGCCTAGGTTAATGCTGGCGCAGCGCACGATGGATTATGAGGCTTTGCTTTCGTGCGTTGCGGACACCTATGGGAGATCCTGATGAAGACTGTCAGACGACTGATTGCCGGTACCCTTCTTTCTGCCAGTGCGGCAGCCCTGCCCTTTGCCGCCATGGCGCAAGGCAAACCGGCAGAAACAAGACCCGCCAATGCTCCCGATCAGAAGCCCGCCTTTGCCGGGCAAACCCGAGCACCGCAGCCAGCTCAGCCGGTCAGCGTGAAGAAGCAAGTGATTGCGGACGGCCTACCCCATCTATGGGCGATGGAATTCCTGCCTGATGGTCGCATGCTGGTAACCGCCAAGCAGGGCAAGATGCATATTCTTTCCGCCGAGGGAAAGCCCGGACCGGCTCTCGATGGCGTGCCGAAGGTTCTGGCTGTTGGTCAGGGCGGCTTGCTGGATGTGGCACTCGCACCGGATTACGGCACATCCGGCATGATCTTCTTCTCCTTCTCTGAACAAAGGGAAGACGGGAATGGCACGTCGGTGGCTTCTGCAAAACTGGTGCCGGATGACAAGGGCGGCGGCAAGCTGGAAAACGTCAAGGTCATCTTCCGGCAGACACCGAGCTATGACGGCAACAAGCATTTCGGCTCACGACTGGCCTTCGGCGCAAAGGGTGAGCTTTATGTCACGGTTGGCGAGCGTTCCGATGCGGAACCGCGCGTTCAAGCCCAGGAACTATCCAGCGGCCTTGGCAAGATTTTCCGCATCACGCAGGCGGGCAAGCCCTTCGACGGAAACCCCTTCGCCAAGCAGAAGGATGCACTGCCGGAAATCTGGTCGCTCGGCCACAGAAACCTGCAATCGGCAACCGTAGACGATAAAGGCCGCTTGTGGACCGTCGAACATGGTCCACGTGGCGGCGACGAATTGAACCGTCCAGAGGCTGGCAAGAACTATGGCTGGCCGGAAGTCACCTACGGCGTGGAGTATAGCGGCAATCCTGTCGGCAAGGGCATCACCCAAATGGCCAATACAGAGCAGCCCCTTTACTACTGGGATCCCGTTATCGCCCCCTCCGGCATGGCATTCTACAATGCAGATGCCATCCCCGAGTGGAAAGGAGCTTTCCTTGTCGGCGGCCTCGTGAGCCAAGGCGTCGTTGTGCTGCACATGGATGGCGACAAGGTGAAATACGAAGAACGCGTGCCTCTGGAGGCGCGAATTCGTGATGTGAAGGTGGGTCCGGATGGCGCTGTCTACGCGGTGACAGAACAGCGCGGCGGCGGCCAATCCAGTATTATCAAGCTGACAAAGGCATAAAGACCCTAAAGGAAAAGGGCCCGCCATTGCTGGCGAGCCCCTCACAATCACAAAAGCCAGCCGCTTACTTGCAGTTATTGCAGAAGCGCTGGATGCGGCGGCATGCCTCTTCCAGCTGGTCTTCCGATGTCGCATAGGAAATGCGGAAGTTAGGTCCGAGGCCGAAGGCCGAACCGTGAACCACAGCCACGCCTTCCGTTTCCAGAAGCTCCGTGACGAAATCCTCATCCGTTTCGATGACCTTGCCGGACGGCGCGGTCTTGCCAATCAAACCGGCGCAGGAGGGGTAAACATAGAATGCGCCCTCCGGGTTCGGGCAGGAAATGCCCTTGGCCTGGTTCAACATGGATACAACGAGGTCACGACGGCCTTCGAAGATCTTCTTGTTCTTGGCAACGAAATCCTGCGGACCGTTCAATGCCTCAACAGCCGCCCATTGCGCGATGGAGGAAGCGCCGGATGTCTGCTGACCCTGAATCATGTCCATGGCCTTGATCAGTTCCAGTGGACCTGCAGCATAGCCAATGCGCCAGCCAGTCATGGCATAGGCCTTGGAAACACCGTTCATCGTCAGGGTACGGTCGTAGAGCTTCGGCTCGACCTGAACCGGCGTGACAAACTTGAAGTCACCGAAGGTCAGGTGCTCATACATGTCGTCCGTCAGTACCCAGACATGCGGATGCTTGACCAGCACATCGGTCAGGGCCTTCAACTCGTCATGGCTATAGGCAGCGCCGGATGGGTTGGACGGAGAGTTGAAAATGAACCACTTCGTCTTCGGCGTGATGGCCTTCTCCAGATCGGCGGCCTGCAGCTTGAAGTTATTTTCCTGCGAGGCGGAAACGAATACCGGAGTACCGCCGCAAAGCGAGACCATTTCCGGATAGGAAACCCAGTAAGGTGCCGGAATGATCACTTCATCGCCCGGATTGAGCGTCGCCATGAAGGCATTGAAAAGAATCTGCTTTCCACCCGTGCCCACGATCGTCTGGGCGGCGGTGTAATCCAGGCCATTCTCGCGCTTGAACTTGGCAGCGATGGCTTCGCGCAGCTGCGGAATGCCGGCAACCGGCGTGTACTTGGTCTCGCCGCGATTGATCGCGTCGATGGCAGCTTGCTTCACATTGTCCGGCGTATCGAAATCAGGCTCACCAGCACCAAGACCAATCACATCGCGGCCTTTGGCTTTAAGTTCGCGGGCCTTTTGCGAAACGGCAATGGTGGCGGACGGCTTCACGCGGGAAAGTGCATCGGCAAGGAAGGCCATGATGAGTAGATCCTAAGGCTGTTGAGAACGGCAAGCCAGAGCGGTTTTGCCAGGACTTTCTATGAAGAAACTGGCTGGCTGTTTCAAGCACAAACGGCAAAAAACGCGACAAAACAGGTATCGCCAGAACACGCCCCTTGCCGGGCAATCCGCAGACGGGACCCCGCCACCCGATCATGGTTTCCCGCCTGTTAACCCTTGCCTTGATTTTGCCACAATAAATGCTGGCGACTGCCGTAATCCCGTCTCCATGGCGTCGCTTTCAAAGGCTTTTCTGCAAGCATCGAAAGGGCTTGGAAGGAGTTGTGGAAGATGTTTCTGGATGACGAACAGAGCACCGTCAAAATCCGGAACCGGCAGAGAAGCGCCAGCTTCCTGGTGGCCGGCACCGTTTTCTTCGCTGTGATCCTGACGACTTTTGCAATCGTGGGAACAGCATCCGCCTCCGAGCTTCCGGGTATTTCGCAGATGGTGACGCCGCAACTTCTTCTGGCGGAACCGGCCGATAGCCACACCCGATTGATCTATGGCGGCTTCATCGCCCTCTGCTCGGTGGCCGCCGCAGGCTTCTGGCGCGTGAGCTTCCGCATGCCGCCGCAGGACGCCGCCGTAAAGCCTGCAAAAAGCAGAGCTTGTTAAACAGCCGTACAATAATGCCACTTGAACGGGATTTAAGCCACTGCTAAAGCCCAAGCATTGCTTAAATTCCGGCATCACATTGCTCCACTGAACTCTCCTCGCCTTATCGGCGGGGTGATCGGGTTTGTGTGATAGTGCCGGGCCAAATCTTCAGGCCGCCCATGACCCGCGTACAAGCCAATCTCGTTCTTCTTCTTGCAGCCGCCATCTGGGGCGGCGGCTTTGTCGCGCAGGCAACGGCGATGGATACGATCGGCCCCTTCTGGTTCGTCGGCATTCGTTTTGCCATTGCCGCCATAGCCGTTCTGCCTTTCGCGCTGATCGAGCACAAGAGAATGGGCAAGCCTGCGGTCAAGGCCGAGTTCGCCTCTTTCTTCCTGGTCGGTCTCGCCCTTTTTGGCGGCGCCATCACGCAGCAAATCGGCCTGCAGACAACGACGGTGACCAATTCAAGCTTTCTGACCGGCCTCTACGTCATCTTCGTTCCGGTCATCTCCATCCTGCTCTTCCGCCGCTCGCCGCACTGGATTGTCTGGCCGGTTGCCCTTCTCGCGCTCGCGGGCATCTTCCTTCTTGCTGGCGGCAATGTAACCCAGATCTCGACCGGAGACGCGTGGAGCATTTTCTGTGCCGTGTTCTGGGCCATGCAGATCGTGCTTGCTGGCCATTTCGTCAGCCGGTCCGCCCGCCCTCTCGCCCTTTCAGCCACGCAATTTGCCACCTGCGCCGTTCTTGCAATGGCATGCGGCATATTCGTCGAGCCGATTTCGATAACAGCCATTCACCAGTCCTTGGTGGAAATCCTCTATGTCGGGCTGGTTTCATCCGGATTGGCATTCGTCCTTCAAGTCATCGGGCAGCGCTACACCACGGCTCCGCAGGCGGCGATCTTCCTTTCGTCGGAAGCTCTGTTCGGCTCCTTCTTCGGCGCAATGTTCCTCGGCGAGAAACTGCCGCCCATGGGTTATCTTGGTTGTGGCCTGATATTCATCGCGATGCTTGTCGTGGAGATTGTCCCGGAGATCCTCAAGCGCCGGCAACTGGCGCTTCAGCAGGCCTGATTCTGCCGCCGCATGCTCCAAATTGGCACGACTCCTTCCGCAGAAAGAGTAAACAACAACATAATTCTCCCTCAGGTTGAGGCCAAAAACCCCGCATTTCCGGGTTGAGACACATTAGTTCAACCACAGTGAATAGGTTGCGGAAAAGTTTTTCTTGCCAACGGACGATAAACACAGCACTCTGTCGCCGTTCGGGCAGTTACGAGCATGGGAAGAGCTATAATGAAGCGTTTCGGAAGCGCCAAAACTTCCGGGCGGGAGATGTGGGACAGGTTGTTCAACACCTATTCCTCTTCTCACGCGGTAATACAGGCCACTTTCCTCCAACTTCGAAATGCCTGCCGCCAAAGCCCCTTGTGGGCACTATCGTAATGCTGTCCGCCGCTGAACACGGACAGAGGAAAAAGGACCTGATGCATGGCCGAGACTGGCACTGTAAAATTCTTCAATACGGACAAAGGCTTTGGTTTTATCAAGCCGGATAACGGCGGCGCCGATATCTTCGTCCACATCTCCGCTGTACAGGCTTCCGGCCTGTCCGGTCTCTCTGAAAACCAGAAAGTCAGCTTCGACACGGAACCGGATCGTCGCGGCAAGGGCCCGAAGGCAGTAAACCTGCAGATTTCGGGCTGAGAACCGCTTCGGTTTTCTTTTCGAGTTGAAGCCCGGCATCACTGCCGGGTTTTTTTTGCCTGGACCAAAGCCCGCTTGGCGAAACGAGACCCAGCATCTTCCGAGGCTCCGGTGCATGCCCGGTCAATATGAGATTGCCAGACATGCTCTTTGCTTTCGCGTTCACACAGTACGGGTTTTCGCGCTTACGCAGTCCGGACGCAAAACAGCAGGCGCCGTTTTACCGGACATGCGTTCATCAAATGCCTTGAAGAAACGGATTTGTGCGCCGCTCGTCGCCGACCCGGCTTCCCGGACCATGCCCGCACAGAAAACCGACGTCATCCCCCAGCGGCAGCACCTTGTCCCGGATTGAGGCAAGCAATTGCTCATGATTGCCGCCGGGCAGATCGGTGCGTCCTATGGATCCGTTGAACAGCACGTCGCCCAGGATCGCGAAATTCATCGCACGATTGACGTAGATGACATGGCCAGGTGCATGGCCGGGGCAGTGGAAAATCTCGAACGTATGCTCGCCCAGCGTCACCACATCTCCCTCTTCCAACCAGCGATCCGGCACAAGCCGACGCGCCGGAATCTGGTAGCCGAATGCAGCACCGCGGCTTTCCAGCTGATCGAGCAGGAAGGCATCATCCTTGTGCGGACCAATGACCGGCACACCGAGCTTTTCGCGCAATTCGTCGGCACCACCAGCATGATCGATATGCCCGTGAGTAATCCAGATTTCGCGAACCGTAAGGCCCTGTTCCGCTACAACCTCGGCAATGCGCGCAACATCGCCACCCGGATCGACAACGACCGCATCCTTCGTATCTGCATCAAACAGGATCGTGCAATTTTGTTGAAATGGAGTAACGGGAACAATCCCGGCCTGCAACTGCCCCATGAAAATATCCTTGTTAGCAAATAGGCTGGTTCAGGATATAGCGGGG
Source organism: Affinirhizobium helianthi (assembly GCF_042680945.1). Classification (NCBI taxonomy): domain Bacteria; kingdom Pseudomonadati; phylum Pseudomonadota; class Alphaproteobacteria; order Hyphomicrobiales; family Rhizobiaceae; genus Affinirhizobium; species Affinirhizobium helianthi. The sequence goes on from NZ_JBHUEQ010000027.1 coordinate 160,329, forward strand.
ATGCGACAGGGCTGCATCAAAAAGATCAGCGGCTTACAAAATAGCTGGTTTCAGCCGATACGGTTGGAGCGAAGGCCGCAAAGCCAATCAGTACGGCGGCCACGGCAAGCTTGGCTGCAAACACCGTAATCATGACGGCTCGCAAAGGATGAGCGGTTGAACCTATGCGCCGATTGCCCTCGGTCTCGTGACCGAAATCGCTTGTGATGATGGTCATGATTTTTCTCCTTTTCTTGATCCCCGTAACGATGCCTTGCCAGCAAAGGTTCCTGTTGTCACAGCAGCCCGCCACCCGGGTGTTGCAATTTGCCCACAGCGCGCCAAGTGGTTGTATTATTTCGACACAGCATTGCTCTTGAATGGGGATGGACCCTGCTTGCGGCACACAATCCGGTTGATTGTTCTGAAGCTTCGCGCTTTATCAGAAGGTGAGCGAAGCGGTTGCTTTGCGCCGCGCCACATGTTGAAGGCGCGCCTCGCAGATGATTGCATGAGAGGATCACGACAGGTGCCACCGGTCTCGTCTGGCAAAACAGCCCCCAAGGCGCACCCACCCATGCCTGCGGTGGATGAAGCGGAGATCGATTTCGCCACCATTGAACTCTTCTTCTTTGCGTATCGCGATTTCGTATCCGACCCGGATGCAATATTGTCGAAGATCGGCATGGGCCGCGCGCATCACCGTGTCGTCTATTTCGTCTGCCGCCAGCCCGGCATGATGGTGACGGATCTTCTCGAAACACTACAGATTACCAAGCAGAGCCTTGCACGCGTTCTCAAGCAATTGATCGATAGCGGCTATATTCGCCAGATGGCAGGGGCCAAGGATCGTCGCCAGCGCAGGCTTTACCCCACGCTCGCCGGGCGCGAACTTGCTCTGGCACTCTCGCAGCCGCAGTCCCGCCGCATATCGAAGGCAATGGAAGAACTGACCCCGGACCAGAGAGAGGGGGTAGTTTCCTTCCTGAAGGCCATGCGCGGACGCGAAGAAGGATTGGAAGCGGTCGAAACCGAGGTCGATTGAAATGGGTAATGGTACTGTGTCCCTTTCCGATGATGCTGCCCACCTGCTTGTGGTGGATGATGACACGCGCATTCGCGCGCTCCTGCACCGCTACCTGATGGAACAGGGCTTTCGCGTAACCGTGGCAGGCGATGCAGCCGAGGCACGGCGCAAGTTGGAGGGTCTGGATTTCGATCTGATCATTCTGGATGTGATGATGCCCGGTGAAACCGGCCTTTCTCTCACGCAGGCCCTGCGCGAAAAACGGTCGATCCCCATCATTTTGCTGACAGCGCGTGCCGAAGCCGAATCCCGGATCGAGGGCCTGGAGGCTGGCGCAGACGACTATCTGCCAAAGCCCTTCGATCCACGCGAACTGGTTCTGCGCATCAACAACATCCTGCGGCGCAATGCCAATGCCGATACGCCGAAGATCGATCAGGTGATGTTCGGCCCCTTCACATTCTCCATTGCGCGCAAGGAATTGCGCAAGGCTGCGGAAACGATCCGCCTGACGGACCGCGAGCAGGAGATCATGCTTCTCTTCGCCTTGCGCGCTGGCGATACAATTCCGCGGCATGAGCTGATTGGAGATGATGCAGAAGTGGGCGAACGGACAATCGACGTGCAGATCAATCGCCTGCGCCGCAAGATCGAGGAGGATCCAGCCAATCCCGTTTATCTTCAGACCGTGCGCGGCATTGGCTATCGGTTGAGCATTGACTAAGGCGCGCTCACCTCTCACCCGCCATTGGGATAGCATCAGAGACGCTGCGGCAAAGGCTGCACAAACAGCGCAACGCCTGCGCGGTAGAATACCCAAGAACATTCACAAGTCCCGGCCTCCCGGCTGGGCAATCCTGGCGCGATGGCTGAAACGGCGTATGCCAACCGGCCTCTACACCCGCTCGGTCCTGATCGTCATCATTCCGATGCTGCTGTTGCAGACTGTCGTATCCGCCGTCTTCATGGAGCGTCACTGGCGCAATGTCACCGAGCGGCTTTCGGAAGCCGTCACCCGTGACATAGCCGCCATCATCGAGGTTATCCGCACCTATCCTCCTGCCGACGGGGATTACAGCCAGATCACCCGCATTGCACGCGACCAGCTTTCGCTGAACATTTCGGTGCTGCCGGATGCGCAATTGCCGCCGCCGAGATCGAAGCCCTTCTTCTCTATTCTGGACGATATATTGGCGGATCAGATCAACCGGCAAATCCGCCTGCCCTATTGGATCGATACGGTCGGTGACAGCCGATTGGTGGAGATCCGCATTCTATTGGACAACAAGGTGCTGCGCGTTTTCGCCATCCGCAACCAGACCTATGCCTCCAACACCCACATCTTCCTCGTGTGGATGTTCGGCACTTCGCTGCTTCTGATCGCCATTTCCGTCCTCTTCCTGCGCGGGCAGATCCGCCCGATCCTGGCGCTTGCCGATGCGGCAGAGAGTTTCGGCAAGGGCCAACGCGGCGGCGATGCGGATTTCACCCCTCGCGGAGCGGATGAAATTCGCCGTGCAGGCATTGCATTCATCCAGATGCGAGAACGTATCGAACGGCAGATCGAACAACGCACAGCGATGCTGGCAGGCATCAGTCACGATCTTCGCACCATCCTCACCCGCTTCAAGCTGCAACTGGCCCTGGCTGGCAATAACCCTGACCTTCAGGGGATGAGCGAAGACGTTGAGGACATGCAGAGCATGCTGGAAGGCTACCTAACCTTCGCACGCGGTGAGGCCGAAGAGGATTTCGGCGAACTGCGCCTCAGCGAGCTTCTGGAAAAAATCAAAGCCGATTTCAGTCTTCACGGAAAGCAGATGAGCTACCGGATCGAAGGCGAAGATCTTCTCTCGGTCAGGCCCAATGCCTTCATGCGCCTTGTCGGCAATCTTGCTTCAAACGCCCAGCGCTATGCCAACACATTGACCATTGATGCACGCCACAGTGCCCGCTGGTTGACGCTGACCTTCGACGACGATGGACCGGGAATTCCCGAAAAATCCAGAGAGGATGTGTTCAAGCCCTTCTATCGGCTGGATGAGGCGCGCAATCTCAATGCCTCCGGCACCGGCCTCGGCCTTGCCATCGCCCGTGACATCGCAAGAGGCCACGGCGGGAATGTCACGCTGACCGATAGTCCTATGGGAGGATTGCGTGCCGTCGTGCGCGTGCCTGCCTGAATAAACAGGGCACGCGGTCACGAGGTTTACATCATCTTTTGCCCGTTTGGCACGCCGCGCTCAACGCTGGCCAGCACAATGGCTCCGTTCTCATCGGCAAATCCCAGTGTCAGCACTTCGGAACGCACTGGCCCGATCTGACGCGGCGGGAAATTCACCACGCCCAGAACCTGCCTGCCGAGCAGCGTTTCAGGCGTATAATGGACGGTGATTTGCGCCGAGGACCGCTTGATCCCGATCTCGGGACCAAAATCAATCCGCAGCTTGTAGGCAGGCTTGCGCGCTTCCGGAAATTCTTCCACCTCGACAATCGTACCGACGCGGATATCGACCTTTTCGAAATCGTCCCAGCTGATCTCTGCCATCAGGTTCAGCTTCCCAGTTCCTCTGCGCGTTGGCGCGCGGCAGCAATTGCCCTGTCAAAGAGCGGCTGCATGGCATCTTCGGCCATAAGCACGGACAAAGCCGCCGCAGTGGTGCCCCCCGGAGAGGTGACATTCTGGCGAAGCTTCGCCGCATCTTCACTGGACTGGTGCAACAATTCGCCCGCACCGGCAACCGTTTCCCGCGCAAGCCGCATGGCAAGATCGGCAGGCAGGCCAAGCTTGCGCCCCGCTTCCGCCATGCACTCCACCAGATAGAACACATAGGCCGGACCACTGCCGGAAACAGCCGTGACGGAATCGATATCCGCCTCCGTCGCCACCCACTCTACCGGGCCGCTGACTTTCAGGAGATCTGTCACGATCTGGCGCTGCGCTTCGGAAACTCGCGCATTGGCAAAAGCGCCGGTCACACCACGTCCCACCATTGCAGGAGTGTTGGGCATGGCCCGAACCATGCCAGCCTCACCGAGATGGCTTTCCATGAAACGCAGGGTTTTGCCCGCCGCGACCGAAACCACGACACTTTCCTCATCGATCAGGGATCGAAGCGGTGACAGAACCTTATCCATCACCTGCGGCTTGACCGCCAGAAACAGGATACCCGCACGCAAGCCGGCCGGTGCTTCGGACACATGCCGCACGCCCGCCTCAGCCAATCTCGCCTTCGTTGCATCGGAGGGCTGCGGATCGATGACCAGAATGGATTGGGCCGCAAGGCCACTCTTCAGCCAGCCCAACAGCATGGCGCCGCCCATATTGCCCGCACCAACCAGAACGACGGGACGATCGGCACCCACAGCCATCAGCACTCTCCAACAGTTTCGAACAGCACGGCTTCCATGGCGGATTTGGCATCAAGGCCGGACCACACCACGAACTGGAAAGCCTGATAATAAGTCTCGCAGGTTTCCAGGGCGTTGGACAACAGCACTTCCACCTGCTGGTTCGTCGGCTCGGCTCCGCCTGACAGAAGAAGAGACTGCCGGAAGATAACCACATCCTCCTGACGCCACAGGTCGAAATGGCCCATGAGAACCTGACCATTGATTTGCGACAGGAGCCGGATCACTTCGTTCGCCCTCACCTCCGGCACCTTCAGATCGAAGGCGCAGGCCAGATGCAGAGCTTCGAACTCCTCCATCCAGGAAAAGGAGACGTGGTAATCGGTCCAATGACCTTCCACCGTCATGGCGATTTCATCCTCGCCAGACCGCTCGAAAGTCCAGTCATTCGAGGCGGCAACGAACTCGATCATGTCGACCGGGTTTGAATGACGTTCCGTCTGCAATTCTACTAGGCTCATGCGGCACCTTCTTAACCGGAATGAAAGCGAGATCTGTGCAGGGTTACGCACCAACCGACGCAAACAATAAACCGGAAACACACTCTCTCGATGATCCCCGCAGCGCTCTGAAGGTAGGCTCGCTGCCCTGTCTGAACCTTGCGAGCGCCGTTTCGAATCATCATTTAAAATCAGTGTATAGGCACAGATTCACAGCACCAGCCCCTCCCCTCAATTTTGCGGGGACGACTCAGATTTCGATCTCCCGCAGGGCTTAAGCGACTCGCATTAACCGACTCTGGCGCCTGCATTTTTCCGATGTGTCCACAGGCACGAAATAAGTTAACGGCGGTTAAGGTTCAAACCCTGCGTCAACCACTAAAAAGGCGCATCCCCGGTTGATTGAGGTGCGCCTTTTCGGGATTCCGATGATTTTGAGCGATCAGCCCTGCTGGGATGCCAGCTTTGCTTCCAGTGCGTCGAGACGCGCCTTCAGCGCATCGTTCTCGTCGCGGGCCTTGATGGCCATTTCGCGCACGGCCTCGAATTCCTCCCGCTTCACCACATCCAGTGAATTGAGGAAGCGTTCCATTTGCGCATGAACAGCGGTTTCGGCTTCCTTGCGCACATTTTGCGCCGCACCCGCCGCATCGGTCATCAGGCGAGCGAATTCATCCAGTATGCGGTTCGTGCCGGTGGTCATGGCTTGCTCTCCAAATTCGTTCGCCGGACAAGATGGCGATCCGTTGCATTCCTCAAAAGGAGGTAGGCGCTGGCCGCGCCGCTTGCAAGAATTTTGCCTTGGCAAATCAGAGATTCCTGCATTTCCCTGAGGATGACCATAGGTTTGACGAGATTCGCCTTGACCGTGCAGAGACGGAAAGTCATCTTCCGCCCCAGAAATAGGACTCCCGGCCGAGGTAAATTCAACTTTGTATTCAGCACCTGGTCTCCTCGCCATCCTGCCATATCCGGCAATCGATCCGATTGCCTTTTCAATCGGGCCCCTGTCGGTGCACTGGTATGGCATCGCCTATGTCGCCGGCATCATGCTGGGCTGGTTCTATGCCAAGCGCATGGTGGCGCAGGCGCAGCTTTGGCCGGGCGGGCAATCGCCAATGTCGCCAATGAAGCTGGACGATTTCCTCGTCTGGGTCGCGGCCGGCATAGTTCTCGGCGGTCGTATCGGCTACATCCTCTTCTACGATTTCGGCGCGATCGTCGAAAACCCCATCCGCGCCATCCAGATCTGGAATGGCGGCATGTCCTTCCATGGCGGCTTGATCGGCACAACCCTTGCGATGATCATTTTCGCGCGCCGCAACGGCATTCCGGTGTGGAGCCTGTTCGATACGGTGGCAGCCGTCGCACCCTTCGGCCTGTTCTTCGGCCGTATCGCCAACTTCGTGAACGGCGAGTTGTGGGGCCGGGTAACAGACGTGCCCTGGGCCATGGTCTTCCCCACCGGCGGCCCCTTTGCCCGCCACCCCAGCCAGCTCTATGAGGCAGCTCTCGAAGGACTCGTGCTGTTTCTGGTGCTGCGCATCATGACGCATTACATGAAGGCCCTGAGACAGCCGGGCGTTGTTTCCGGCGCATTCGTCTGCGGCTATGCGCTTTCCCGCATCTTCGTGGAATTCTTCCGCGAGCCGGATGCTCAACTGGGCTACCTGGCCTTCGGCTGGCTCACCATGGGCATGCTGCTTTCCATCCCGATGTTCCTGATTGGCGTGTGGGCCATTGCAAGAGCTCGCGCAGCCGCAGCGAAACCCTGACGCGAGGACGAGGTAAATCCGTGACCACGCCGCTTGCAGATAAGATCAAGAACCTCATCCGAATGAACGGTCCGCTGAGTGTGACGGACTATTTTGCCCTGTGCCTCGCGGATCCGGAGCATGGCTATTACCGGACCCGCGAGCCCTTCGGCCAGGCCGGAGATTTTGTCACCGCGCCCGAAATCAGCCAGTTGTTTGGCGAAATGGTTGGCGTGTTTCTTGTGCACGCCTGGCAGCAGCATGGCAGCCCCACGCCCGTCCATCTGGTGGAAATCGGTCCCGGCCGTGGCACGATGATGCTGGATATGATCCGCGTCATCCGCCGCATCGCGCCTGAACTGTTCGAAGCACTGAGCGTGCATCTGGTGGAAACCAGCGATCGACTGCGCGGCGTTCAAAGAGTAACGCTGGAGGCCTTTTCCGCAAAGGTGAGCTGGCATCGCGGCTTCGACGAAGTCCCGCACGGCTTCACCCTTATTGCCGCCAACGAGCTGTTCGACGCCATTCCCATCCGCCAGTTCGTCAAGACCCCGAAGGGTTTCCGCGAACGCCTCGTCGGACTGGACGCCAATGACGAACTCGCCTTCGGGATCGGCGTGGCAACCATTGACCCCACGCTTTTGCCAATCAACAGCGGCGGCGAACCGGAGGGTACGGTCTACGAGATCGCACCAGCACGGCAGGCCGTGATGCAGGCACTGTGCGAGCGCCTTCGCCAATCTGGCGGCACCGCGCTGATCATCGATTATGGCCACATGGTCACCGGCTTTGGCGACACCCTACAGGCCGTTCTGCACCATGAATATGATCCGCCGCTGGCCCATCCCGGCGAGGCCGACCTGACAAGCCACGTGGATTTTGAAGATCTCGCCCGCGTGGCACGTGCATCCGGTGTGCAGATCAATGGCTGCCTGCATCAGGGCGATTTCCTTTATGGGCTCGGTCTGTCCCAACGTGCCCAGGCGCTTGCCAATGGCAAGGCGGAGGCGGAACAGCGGGCCATAGCATTGGCGGCTGACCGTCTGGCAGGCGCTGGCGAAGGCAAGATGGGCGAGCTGTTCAAGGTCATGGCGGTATCCTCGCCAAAAGTGACACTTGCTCCGTTTAGGCCAATACCCTGACCGCAGAACGGTTGACAGGCCGCCATTGGCCGGTCCACATTCGTGGTCAACAGGGCCTTGGCGGAAGATGGATGTCCATTCCTGCCTGATGGCTGAAACACGCGGCACCGGAGGGTTGCGGCGCAGATCCTCCCGATTCAGATAGCGGATTTCCATGCAGAACGTTTTGCCGACGCCAATCGAAAGCCCCCTGCTGGCCACTGCGGGCGGCCAACGCATCAAGCACGGTTTCTTCACGCGGCAAGGCGGCGTTTCGCAGGGCATTTACGCCGGACTGAATGTCGGGCTTGGCTCAAATGACGACCGGGACCATGTGAGCGAAAATCGCAGACGCGTTGCAGCCTGGTTCGATCAGCCGCTGGAAAGACTGGCGACGGTTCACCAGATCCACTCCCCCACGGTTGTTGTCATGGATGAGACCTTTGCTGGCGAAAGACCGCAGGCAGATGCCATGGTCACAGCCACGCCAGGGCTCGTGCTTGGCGTCCTGGCGGCCGATTGCGGGCCGATCCTGTTTGCAGATCCGCAAGCCGGCGTGATCGGCGCGGCCCATGCGGGCTGGAAGGGTGCACTCTATGGTGTCGCAGAAAATACCATTGCGGCCATGGTTTCCCTGGGCGCCCGGGTAGATCACATTGTTGCGGCACTTGGCCCCTCCATCGGACCGGCAAGCTATGAGGTCGGGCCGGAATTCCAGGCACGCTTCCTCAGCGAATCCAGCGATTATGCGCGCTATTTCACCCCCTCCGAAAAGCCGCAGCATTTCATGTTCGATCTGCCCTCGCTGACCACCAGACGCCTCATCGATGCCGGCATTCGTGCGGAAAACCTGGCCATCGACACCTATCCCGATGCCGCAAGGTTTTTCTCCTACCGTCGCACTACGCATGCAGGTGAGCCAGATTACGGACGACAGATATCAGCCATCGCAATTCGGGAGACATGACATGGCCCTTCATTTCGAACGAAGCGAGTATGCTGATCGTCTTGCACGGCTGATGGACGCCATGAAAGCGGAGAAGCTGGACGCCATGCTGCTGTTTGCGCAGGAAAGCATGTACTGGCTGACCGGATACGATACCTTCGGCTATTGCTTCTTTCAGTGCATGGTGGTGAAGGCCGATGGCACTCTGGCGCTGCTGACACGGTCTGCCGACCTGCGTCAGGCACGGCATACGTCCACCGTCGACAACATCGTCATCTGGGTCGATAGAGTGAAAGCGGACCCGACCCTGGATCTGAAAAACCTGCTCAGCGATATGGATCTGCTCGGCGCGACGATTGGCGTCGAATATGACACCCACGGCATGACAGGGCACGTGGCAAGGCTTCTCGATAGCCAGCTCTCCTCCTTCGGCTCGCTGGTCGATGCGTCCTACATCGTCAGCCGTTTGCGCCTTCGCAAAAGCCCGGCAGAAATCGCCCATGTGGTTCGTGCCGCAGAATTGGCGGATGATGCGCTGGATGCCGCCCTGGACCTGACGCGCGCTGGAGCCGATGAAGCGGACATACTGGCCGCCATGCAGGGCGCTGTCCTTGCCGGCGGCGGCGATTATCCCGCCAATGAATTCATCATCGGATCCGGCGCCGATGCCCTGCTTTGTCGCTACAAGGCGGGGCGGCGCAAGCTGGCCGCCCAGGATCAGCTGACGCTGGAATGGGCCGGTGTCTCAGCGCATTATCATGCGGCCATGATGCGCACGGTGCTGATCGGCGAAGTCTCGGCCCGTCATCAGGAACTTTACAATGCCTGCCGCGAAACACTTCTCGCCATTGAGGAAGTTCTGAAGCCGGGCAGTCGTTTTGGCACCGTCTTCGACACCCATGCCCGCATTATCGATGAACGCGGGCTGACGCGCCACCGTCTGAATGCCTGCGGCTATTCCCTGGGTGCCCGGTTCTCCCCCTCCTGGATGGAGCATCAGATGTTCCACGCGGGCAATGAGCAGGAAATCCTCCCCGATATGTCGCTCTTCGTCCACATGATCATCATGGACAGCGATTCCGGTGCGGCGATGACGCTGGGACAGACCTATCTGACCACCGAAGCTGCACCGCGCAACCTTTCGCGTCATCCGCTGGATCTGATCGTCAGGTAGTGGAGCAAGCTGTTCCGCATTGACACAGGCAGTGCCAGCCTCCTACTCTTCGCGTGGAAGTGGCGGAGGGAAAAGCATGAACAGATGCCAGATGCAGCTGTGGGCACCTCTGGCCGCCCTGTGTCTCTCTGCCTGCAATACATCGGATGCACTGACGCCGAAGGTGGATGTGGGTGGCGGGCTTTTCCCCTCCTCACCCGTCTCCCAGCAGGAAGCACAGCAATTGGCCCGCAGTGATGGCGGCAGCTTCAACCGACGCGCCTATTATCCTCCGCCACCGCAGCCAGCCAGAACCGGCGCACAAAACCGGATGGAGGCGCAAAACAGAGCCCTCTCCGGTCGCGATGCGCCCATCGCAAGCGCTCCCCTTTCACCACCACCCGCAAGCCAGCCAGCCGCTCAGCCAACCCCGGCACAACAGCCGGTGGAGACCGCAACGGTTTCCGGAAACGATACGATACGTTTTCTTCCCATCATCGGCGCACCTGTGGAAGCCGTCACGCCGCTTTCGCGCCAACTCGGAAATTCCGCGCGGGCTGGCGGCCTGACGATCAGATCCTCCACCGACGTGTCTGCCTCGCACATTCTGAAGGGCTATCTTTCTGCCTTTGAAGACGGCTCCAAGGTCACTGTGGTCTATGTCTGGGATGTGCTCGATCCGGCCGGAAGCCGCCTCAACCGGATTCAGGGACAGTTATCCACACCTGCGCGCGGTGGCGACCCATGGGCCTCCGTTCCGGCCGAATTGATGCAGACCATTGGCCAGAAGACGATTTCCGACTATCTTGAGTGGCGAAACCGAAAAACAGGATGACCTTCAGTTGAGGCATATTTACCACCACGAAGACAGCTTTCAGAAAAATCAGGCCCTCAGGGCGGAACTCTATTGCATTCGAGACTAGCGTCGGTAAAAGGCCCGCATCCAGCGTCAAAATAGGCGGACCCAAATGAAGGTTTTCGCAGGCAATTCGAACCGGCATCTGGCCGACGCGATCTGTTCCTACCTTAATGTACCCCTCGGAAGAGCCAGCGTAAGACGCTTTGCGGACCAGGAAATCTTTGTAGAGATCCAGGAAAATGTTCGCGGCGAAGATGTCTTTGTGGTTCAATCCACCTCGTTCCCGGCGAACGACCACCTGATGGAACTGCTGATCATGATCGATGCATTCCGGCGCTCTTCGGCGCGGCGCATCACGGCAGTCATCCCCTACTTCGGCTATGCCCGCCAGGACCGCAAGGCCGGTCCGCGCACGCCGATCTCTGCGAAGCTCGTGGCAAACCTCATCACCGAAGCCGGTGCTGACCGTGTGCTGACCCTTGATCTTCACGCAGGGCAGATCCAGGGCTTTTTCGATATCCCGACCGACAATCTCTATGCCGTGCCGATCCTCGCACGGGATGTAAAAGATCACTACGACCTGAAGAACGTCATGGTCGTCTCCCCGGATGTCGGCGGCGTTGTACGCGCGCGCTCCCTGGCCAAGCGGCTCGACTGCCAGCTTGCCATCGTTGACAAACGCCGCGAGCGCGCCGGTGAATCCGAAGTCATGAACGTGATTGGCGATGTCACCGGCAAGGATTGTCTGCTCATCGATGACATCGTCGATTCCGGTGGCACGCTTTGCAACGCGGCCGAAGCTCTGTTGAAGAACGGCGCAACCAGCGTGACGGCTTATATCACACACGGCGTTCTGTCCGGCGGCGCTGTCGCTCGTGTCAGCTCTTCCAAGCTGCGCGAACTGGTGATCACGGATTCGATCCAGCCCACGACCGCTGTTCAATCCGCACCGAATATCCGCGTGGTTACCACCGCAAGCCTGCTCGGCGAGGCAATCAACCGCACGGCACTGGAAGAATCCGTCTCCAGCCTGTTTGACTGATACAGCGCTGACGAAGAGAATGAAACCTCGCCGCGTCCATGCGCGGCGAGGTTTTTTCATGCGTATTCGCTTGTGTGGCTGGGGCCTCGCTATAGCTTGCCTTGCAGATGGCGATGCGCTATAGCGCCCTCGTCCGCGCAGACACCCTTGGAGGCAACGCGGATGAAGCGTATCGGACGGTGCCCTTCAAATCCGCCATTGGCTGATGTCGCAGGCGGGTTCTCCAAATAACCTCGAAAGGAAATGCCATGAGCCACGCATCTTACGAGCTCAAGGCCGAGGCGCGCGAACGGGTTGGTAAGGGGTCCTCCCGTGAACTTCGCCGCAACGGTTTGATTCCTGCCGTCATCTATGGTGACAAGCAGGCCCCGATCTCTATCGCTTTGTCCACCAACGAAGTGACCAAGCGCATTCATGCCGGCGGTTTCATGACCACCGTCGCCACGATTGACCTGAACGGCCAGAAGATCTCGGTTCTCCCGAAGGATTACCAGCTGGATCCGGTTCGCGACTTCACCATGCATGTCGACTTCCTGCGCGTTTCCGCAGACAGCCGCGTTACGGTTGAAGTTCCGGTGCACTTCATCAACGAAGAAAAGTCTGCCATCAAGCTCGGTGGCGTTCTGAACGTTGTTCGTCACCACGTTGAACTGGCTTGCCCGGCAAACGACATTCCGGAATTCCTGACTGTAGACCTGAGTGGCCTGCAGGTTGGCGATTCCATTCACATCTCCAACGTGAAGCTGCCGAAGGGCGCTGAGCCGACGATCACCGATCGCGATTTCACCATCGCTTCCATCGTTGCTCCGGCTGCTGGAGTTGAAGAAGCCGCAGGCGACGCAACGGAAGCTTCCGAATAAGCTTTTGCGTCCATCGCTGAAATTAAGGCCCGCCCTGGCATCCAGGGCGGGTTTTCTTTTACACTTATTTAATCGCCTTTTATCAAAACCTGTCCAGACGACTTCAATTTGCGCTCAACGCGCTTAAGACAACAAAAGACACTTCAATTGAATCGGATTACATTAGGACTGGATTAATTAATCCATGTGACCTTTCGCAAAGGCGGAAGGGTGATCCCGGTTCTGCTGGCGGCATACGGGGGATGCAGTGACACGGTCTGTTGAAAGTCGTTTCATAGCAATCATATCCGGCGCCCTCCTCATCGTGGTCGTTCCGCTGTTCACGCTGTTTCTGGCCCTCTCCTCCCGTCAGGCGGCGGAAAGCCTGCATGACCATATGCAGGTGCTGATCGGCGCCAACTCGCAGGCTCTGTCAAAACCCCTCTGGGACCTCGATATCGAAAGCATTCGCCAGGTCACAGAAAGCATGGTGACCGAAAGTGCGATCCGCGTCGTGCGCGTGACCGATACGCTCGGCAAGTTCGACGTTACCGAGAGCAATCTGCGCGAAAGTGGCGAGAACCTCGAAAGATTGACCCGGCCGATCGTCTATCGCGGCCCCGATGGTATCCAGACAATCGGCACCTTGACCCTGCACTACAGCAAGGTGGGGCTGTTTGCCGCCCTGAACAGAATGGAAATCACGCTGATTTCCATTTTTGCCGTTGCTATTTTCGTCGTCTTCACCGCCGCAATTGTCGGCAACCGTTTGATGGTCATTCGCCCGCTTCTTCGTCTCACGGCAGCGGTGGAAGCCACACGCCGCCTCGGATCACGCCATCACGTCAACTGGCATTCAAACGACGAAATCGGACGGCTGGCCAAAAGCTTCAACGAAATGCAGACCCAGCTGGACCGCGAAGAGCGGGAGTTGAAGCGCGCCCACCAGCAAACGAGCGAGATCTACAACCTTACCCCCGCCATGCTGTTTTCGCTGGATAGCGACGATCTGATATGGGCGGTGAGCGACTATTGGCTTCTTGCCACCGGATATAGCCGCCGCACGGTGCTTGGTCGCCCCTTTGTTGAACTGATCGTGGAAGAAGACCGCCCCCTCTATCTGAACCGCAAGGCGCAGTCGGGATATGAAGGCGCGGCGCGGGGAGTGACCGTACGGTTCGAATGTGCGAATGGGCGCATTATCGACGTTCTGATCATGGAAACGCTGCTGAAAACCTCTTCGGCTGAGTTGCCGACCTCGCTCAGCGTCATGACGGATGTAACCGAGCTGAAGCAATCGGAACTGCGCAACCACCAGCAAGCCATTACCGATCACCTGACGGGCCTGCTGAACAGGCAGGGCTTCGAGGCTGTTCTGGACCAGAAGATCGCACAGGCCGATAAAGAGAAAACCCAGGTCGCCTGCCTCTTCATCGACCTCGACCGTTTCAAGGCCATCAACGATACCCTGGGGCATGCTGCGGGCGACACTGTGCTGCGACAATTCGTTGAGCGGATCGGACCGCTGATCGCTCAGGAGGATTGCGCATCGCGGCTTGGCGGCGACGAGTTTGCCCTGCTCATCACGGGTGCCCAGGCAGAAGAACGGGCTGGGGCGATCTGCGAGAAGATCGTCAATGTCTTTGAGGCCGCGTTTGAAGTGGAAGGTTCGAATGTGCGCCTCAGCGCCAGCATCGGCCTTGCCAGCTATCCGCGCCATGCATCCAGCGCCGCCCAGTTGCTGCAACGCTCCGACATGGCCATGTATGCCAGAAAGCGGGATGGAAAGAACGGCGCGAGCGTTTATGACGACGCCATCTCCGACCGCACGCGCCAAAGAGCGGAGATTGAAAAAGACATTTCGGAAGCGCTGGAGAACAGCTGGTTCGAAGCGCATTTCCAGCCAATCGTGGATGTCGAAACGCAGGAGACGCGGGGATACGAAGCCTTGATGCGGCTGCGCCACGGCAAGAAGGGCCTGCTTGCGCCCGCCAACTTCATCGCCGTTGCGGAAGAAACCGGCACCATAGGTCTGATCGGAAATCAGATCCTGGATGACGCACTGAAGAACCTCGCCAGCATCAGCAAACTGCCGGGAATGCAGAATGCCTATGTGGCGGTGAATTTCTCTCCATTGCAGTTCGAACCGGGCCTGCCGATCCGCATTGCTTCACAGGCAAGCCGTTTCGGCATTCGTCCGAGCCAGCTGGTTGTGGAAATCACCGAGGCCGTTCTGCTGCACGACAATCCGGAAGTTCGAAAGATACTGGATCAGATCCACGAATTCGGATGCCGGATCGCGCTGGACGATTTCGGCACCGGCTATTCCTCGCTCAGCTATCTCAGCCGTGTGCCCGTGGACATCATCAAGATCGACCAATCCTTCGTTCGCTCCATCGGCACCGATCAGGCAATCGTGGCACAGAAAAACCGGATGCTTATGGAGAGCATCAACGCGATTGCGCATAAAATGAACTGCACGGTGATTGCCGAAGGCGTGGAAACAACCGAACAATTCAAACTCCTTCAATCCCTGGGGGTCGATTGCGCTCAAGGCTATCTCTTCTCCAAGCCTCGCTTCGTCCCCGACCTGATCCGGGAAATGACAACCAGCCGCAAGCCTGCAGAGATACGCATTGCATGAAGATGAAGCGCCCGGACCAAAAGGAGTGGGAGGCGTGAGACCGTTTCTATTTGCATGCATTCTGGCTCTACTGCCCACCGCAACCTGGGCATCCGGCCTCGTCTTTGCCACGGAGCGCTATCCGCCTTATAGCTATACGACTGCAGACGGCCGCGCAGATGGCGCTGGTGTCGAGATCGTGCGCAGGATCATGCGCGACCTGAACACGGGTACAAACTACAGAATTGAACTCATGCCCTGGGCGAGAGCAATCGCTTTGGCGGAAACTCAGGCAAATCACTGTGTCTTTCCTGCTGCGCGGACAGTCGACCGGGAACAGCGCTTCCATTGGATTTCTCCCATCCTCACCGAGGAGAACTTCCTCGTGGCGCGGGAGGATCTGAATGTCGATTTCCGCACGTTGAAGCAGGCTCTGGACTATACGGTGGCAACCCAGCGCGGCGATTTTACCGAACGCCTTCTGAAGAAGCACGGCTTCAGCCGGATTGATGTCAGCAACACATTTGAGCTATCACTCAATAAGCTACTGGCGGGACGGGTTGACCTCATGCCCATGTTCGAAACCGTGTTCAACAAGCTGGTCGATGAAGGCGCCCGCTTGAAAAAGGTGCTGCCCCTGGCAGATGAACAACTTGGCATCGCCTGCAACCGTCGTATTTCGCCGCAACTGATCGCACGCATGCAGGCGACACTCGATACAATGCGCGGATCTGGCATAAGGGATGCAATCTTTCAGAAATACGGCCTGAAACCCGCCCGCTGAACAGCCTTGAGACGGGAAAACGGCCTGCCCTTTCAGCGCATGCCACTTGACTTGGCAGCCCATTCAGGGTGGGAAAGCAGGGTTGAGTGAAGGATTTACGGGCATGATCATCATCGCAGGTTTGGGCAATCCCGGCAGTAAATACTCCGGCAACCGCCACAACATCGGCTTTATGGCGGTGGATGCCCTTCAACGACTGTCCGGCTTTGGCCCATGGTCGAAAAAATTCAAGGCTGAAATCTCCGAAGGCGAACTGGCTGGCGAGAAAGTTCTGCTGATGAAACCGCAGACCTTCATGAACCTTTCCGGTGAGGCTGTGGGAGAAGCCATGCGCTTCTACAAGCTCGGACCGCAGAATGTTGTGGCCATCTACGATGAGCTGGATTTGCCCGCTGGCAAGGCCCGCATCAAGACGGGCGGCGGACACGGTGGGCATAACGGCGTCAAATCGCTGGATGCCCATTGCGGCAAGGAGTATCGTCGCCTGCGGCTCGGCATCGGTCATCCCGGCGCGAAGGAACTGGTGCATAACCATGTCCTGGGTGATTTTGCCAAGGCAGATTCCGCCTGGCTCGAGCCTCTACTGGATGCCATCGCCGCCAATGCGGACATGCTGGTGAAGGGCGAAGATTCGCAGTTCATGAACAAGATTGCCTTGGCAACCGGAGATAAATCCGCAGACAAGCCGGAGAAAGCGCCAAAACCGGCAAAGCCCGCTGGCGCACAATCCCATATCCGTCAGGCACGCTCATCCGGTAAACCTGCCATTCCCACCTCCGGCCCCATGGCGGACATGCTGAAAAAGATGTTTGGCGGCAAGGAGTAGGTTGATTACTCCTCCGGCTCGGCCGTGAACATCAGCGGAAACTCTGCATCTTTCGCCAGATCCATCGCCTCCTTCACTTTGGTTTCCGCCACGTCCTTGGTGCAGACCACAACGACGCAGGACCCCATGCGATGGGCTGTCATCATCACCCGCTGGCTGGCATCGGCACCCATGCGAAAGACAACCTTCAGCACCAGAACCACAAATTCGCGCGGGGTATAGTCGTCGTTGTGCAATAGCACCTTGTAAAGCCGGGGCCGTTCCACCTTGGGCTTGGACTTCACGATCGGCTTGATTGTCGTATTTTCGCTCATGCCATGTCTCCGTGCGATGCCACCGGCACGATCAATCTCGAAGATCAAGGGAGTGTGACGGGCAGAACCCGATAGGAATACAATAGAGGATAGAGCCTTTTCCGGCAAGTGATTGCGCGGATTTGGCGCCTCGCCCTTGACCCATTCGCCCGTTTCCCCCATAGCCGAAACAAAATCGAACTTTAAGGACGGGTGAACCCTTATGGGCTTCAAATGCGGCATCGTCGGCCTGCCTAACGTTGGCAAGTCAACCCTCTTCAACGCGCTGACCAAGACTGCTGCGGCACAGGCGGCCAATTATCCATTCTGCACCATCGAGCCGAATACCGGCGAAGTGGCCGTGCCGGACGCACGCATGCAGAAACTGGCTTCCATTGCCGGTTCAAAGGAAATCATCCCCACCCGCATTTCCTTCGTGGATATTGCCGGTCTGGTGCGCGGCGCTTCCAAGGGCGAGGGCCTCGGCAACAAGTTCCTGGCCAATATTCGCGAAGTCGATGCCGTCGTTCACGTTCTTCGCTGCTTCGAAGACGATGACATTACGCATGTCGAAGGACGCATCAATCCGGTCGGCGATGCTGAAACCATCGAGACTGAACTGATGCTGGCCGATCTGGAAAGCCTGGAGCGCCGCGTTGAACAGACCCGCAAGCGCGCCACCGGCAAGGACAAGGAATCGGTTGCCCAGCTTCCGGTCATGGAAGCGGTCATCAAGCTACTGAACGAGGGCAAGCCGGCCCGTCTGCTGCTGAAGACGCTCGGGACGGACGAAATTGCGATCCTCAAGGGGTTGAACCTCCTGACCTCGCATCCCGTTCTCTATGTCTGCAACGTCGCGGAAGGCGATGCAGCAACAGGCAATGAACATACCAAGGCCGTTGCCGCCATGGCAAAGGAACAGGGCGCGGAATGCGTCATCATTTCCGCAGCCATTGAAGCGGAAGTTGCCCAGCTGCCAGAAGAAGAAGCGCGCGAATTTCTCTCCGCGCTTGGCCTTGAGGAAGCCGGTCTCGACCGCCTTATCCGTGCAGGCTATCAGCTGCTCGACCTCATCACCTATTTCACGGTCGGCCCTAAGGAAACGCGCGCCTGGACCATCGTTCGCGGCACCAAGGCGCCACAGGCTGCTGGCGTAATCCACTCGGATTTCGAACGCGGCTTTATCCGTGCGGCCACCATCGCCTATGATGATTATGTCAATCTGGGTGGTGAAACCGCAGCCAAGGAAGCTGGCAAGGCGCGGGACGAAGGCAAGGAATATGTCGTTCAGGATGGCGACGTCATCCACTTCCGCTTCAACACCTAAACGCTGAAGCCTTTCCGTGATCGAGCCGCCCTGCCCTGCAGCGGCGGCTTTTTCATGCTCACAGCCTGAACAACAGGCTGATCGCGATGCTCCACATGATGATGCCGATCACCAGCTCAAGCACCCTCCACGCCTGCGGCTTGGCAAAGATTGGCCGCAGCAATCTGGCGCCATAGCCGAGAGACAAGAAAAAGACGAAGGATGCCGTGCTGGCGCCAGCGGCAAAGATGAGTTCCTCGCCGGGAAAGCGCGTTGAAATCGTGCCGACCAGAACGACCGTATCCAGATAGACGTGTGGGTTGAGCCAAGTGAAGGCAAGGCAGGTTCCCATGACCTTCACCAGCGGAAGTCCCGCCCCCTCTGCAACCAGCATACCGTTGCTGTGACGCATGGCCGACAGGAGACTGCGCGTTCCATACCAGCCGAGGAAGATCGCACCGCCATAGCGCAACAGCGGATCGACCCACGGAGCCAGAGCAAGCACCTGGCGAAAACTGCTGACACCGAAGAAGATCAGCAGGGCATCCGATGCCGCGCAGGTCAGCACGACAGCCGCCACATGCTCTTTGCGCAACCCCTGGCGCAACACGAAGGCATTCTGCGCTCCAATAGCCAGAATGAGGCTGAAACCAATGCTGAAGCCGGTGGTGTAGGCTGCCGATATCATAATCTGCCCTTTTGCGCGATGATGAGCATCCGGTAGATTGCATCTTTGGATAAGTCCAGTTAATGTTGATAATCCAAACTTAGTGAGACTAATGTGTATGCTGGATTACGCGGCACTTCAGGCTGTGGCGTTCGTGGTGCGAGAAGGAAGCTTTGAGAAGGCGGCACGCCTCCTGGGCGTCACGCCCTCGGCAGTCTCGCAGCGGATCAAGGCTCTGGAGGAGCGGCTGGGCACGATCCTGATTATCCGTGGCCAGCCCTGCACAGCCAGCCTTGAAGGGCAGAGAATCTGCCGCCACGTTGAGGATGTCATGCTGCTGGAAGGGGAGCTTTCGCGCGAACTGCCAGCTCTACCTCTCACAGGCGCTAGCCACAGCCGCATCACTCTGCCCATCGCCGTCAACGCGGATAGTCTCGCAACCTGGTTCCTGCCTGCCGTGAGCGAGTTCAGCCGCCAGACATCCTATCTGTTCGATCTTCTGGTGGACGATCAGGATCATACGGCTGAACTGCTCAGAACGGGGCGCGCCCTGGCGGCCGTCACCGCCAACGCCGAGCCAGTTCAGGGGTATCGCAGCTTTCCGCTTGGCCATATGCGTTATCGCGCCGTCGCTTCCCCCGATTTCGTCCGGCAATGGTTTCCGCAAGGCCCTGACGCGCACACGCTGTCCAACGCTCCCGCCCTCATCTTCAACCGTAAAGACAACTTGCAGGACGCATGGGTTCGCCTGGTGACCGGCGGCAGCGTGAACCTGCCCAGCCATTGGCTTCCTTCAAGCCAGGCCTTCATAGATGGCAGCCTGCTGGGCATGGGTTGGGGAATGAACCCGGAATATGTCCTCAGGCCCTATCTGGAAACCGGACGCCTTGTGGAGTTGTCCCCCGCCCATGCGGTGGACGTGCCGCTTTATTGGCAGATCCGTGCCGCTGCCTCTCGCCAGCTTGCACAACTCACAGAGAGGGTAAAGGCCTTCGCTCGGAGCAATTTGAACAACTCGGCCTGACGGACAAGCCAGACGATTCCGTGCAATGCCGTGGACCCCGACACGAATCCATTGCATAAACGCTTCAATCAAAGATGGCATGAAGGAACAGGGAATGACAGAAGGGAAGCTTCACTATGAAGACTTCACCCCGGAGCGCGTGTTCTCGCTGGGGCCAAAAACCGTTACTGCAGAAGAGATCATAGAATTCGCGGCAGAGTTCGATCCGCAACCCATGCATCTGGACGAGGCAGCGGGCAAGGCCAGCATCCTCGGTGGACTTGCCGCCTCCGGCTGGCATACCGCCTCAATGCATATGCGCATGATCATCGATAGCTTCATTCTTAATTCCACCTGCCAGGGAGCCCCCGGTGTGGAGTTCATGGACTGGAAAAAGCCCGTTCTGGCGGGCGATACGCTTTCCGGTCGCGCCATTGTCCTGGATTCACGGCCTCTGCGCTCGAAGCCGGGCATTGGCCTGGTGCGCATGCGCACCGAAATCGACAACCAGAAGGGCGAAACGGTCTGCCTCGCCGAACAGATCATCATGTTCCGAATGCGCGCCCAACAGGAGAGCGCCGCATGAGGATGGCAGAGCTTTATACCGTCGGCCAACGGGTCGAGACAGGCACACTGGAATTTACCGCGGAAGACATTGTTCGCTTCGCCACGAAATTCGATCCTCAGCCCTTTCACATGGATCCGGAGGCGGCCAAGAATTATGTGTTTGGTGCGCTCTGCGCCTCCGGCTGGCACACCAGCGCAGGCTGGATGAAAACCTTCCTTGCCTATTGGGCCAAGGAATGCCGACGGCTGATCGCGGAAGGCCATCAACCTCCCAAGCTCGGCCCCTCGCCCGGCTTCAGCAAGTTGCAATGGCTGCGCCCCGTCTTCGCTGGCGACACCATCACCTATTATGTGACTTTGCTGGACAGTCGCGAACTTGCCTCACGACCGGGGCTTCTGCTCAACACCGCATTGAATGAGGGTGTGAACCAGAACGGAGACACGGTTATCCGCTTCGAGAGCAAACTGCTCGAATTTGCCTAAAGCATTGACCTGAGAAAGGTGCGTGGCGGTTTCCTTCAGGAACCGCATAAAACCAAAGATTTAGAGT
>NZ_JBHUEQ010000028.1:0-1476 GCF_042680945.1 Affinirhizobium helianthi
AGTCGAAGTCATGCGGCAGCAGCGGATGGCGATTTGCGACCCAGTCATCGTCATAGGTTCCGGCAAGAGCTGTTCCCGCGTCCGCCCATGGACCCGAGATGACGCCTTCGCACGTAGACAAGCCGGCGTAGCCGAGGAAACCCAGTGCCGATAAGGCAAGCGAGGTAGCTAACGTTCGCTAAAAAAATGTGATTTTCTTGAATCGTGAAATTCGATCATCCCACAATCCCTGAGAGAAGGCAGTTATGGACCAATCACCGGGGGTGCTCTGGTCAAGTCGACCAGTCGTGATACCGATATTGTTGAATAACACAACTCCAACGTTATGCACTGCGCCGCCGTTCTCCTGCTCGAGAAATTGAAGAATCGACCGGCCGGGCTCTTCAAAAATCATTCTGCTTTTGAAAATTACCCGCTTCACATCATAAAATGCCTCTATTTCTGTAACGCCGATCTTGTCGTATGAAATTATAGGCAGATCAATATCGCGGTATTCACGGATGTAATCGATATCTTGGTCAAATGGATCCGCGCGTCCGATGATTGCTTCAACTTCCTTAGGCGTCATTCCAAATTTTATTGGTCCGACGCCTGAAAATGGAAAAATTTCCCATTCCATTCTTTTCATCCTTTACTTTTGTTTGCCTGGAAGGAGGCCGTGTTTCTCAAGGCATTTTTGGTACGCCGACCGCTCCTGTAGTGCCTCGTTGTATTTTCTTAGATTCCCGCTCTCTTTAGCGACACGACGTGTATCCCTATAATCCATTGCAGCGGCATCTCTGTATCTACCAGAATCGATCAAAGTTTGTTGCTTTTCCCGCCACTCCTGCGCTCGTCGACCACTTCCAGTACTCCGTGCCTTTCGATGATCAGGTTTGTCTTTTGAAATCGCTGGGCTCCTTCCCTCATTAAGCGGAGAGACTGATTTAGATGGAATATGGTCTGACTCGCGATCCTCACGTGCACCCCGGGTCCCATCATACGATCCGCCACGGTACGGTCCCTTTCCGTTTGGATTACCTTTTGCAAGATGATCACAAGGGTTTTTGGTTCGCTTTTTGGAAGTGTTTCTAACGCCCCCGTCACCTGATGCGACGCCTTGCTCCGCTTTACTTTCTAAGGCCTTAACATTCCTCCCGGCCTCTTCGGCCTCCTTTAACCGATGCTCCGCCTTTGCGACATCGCTTGCGAGTTCGAGGCCTTCGCCAGCGGCTTTGGCCTTCTTAAGAGGGTTGGCTATGCCGAGTGCTGTTGCAGCCAGATGTCCGCCTGCCTGAGCAACGCCACCCTTGTCGTAGGCGTTGGTTACACCCGTCCATAGGCCTTTGAGGGCATCACCTGTCCAGGTGGCGACGTTTGTTGCCGATTGGCCGGGGTTATTCCAGGTATATTCGGCTGTGTTGGCTATGCCGTGACCGACATCTCTGCCGAAGTCGACCACGTCATCCACGGAAGGACGTGCGTTCCAGGCAGATT
>NZ_JBHUEQ010000029.1:0-24097 GCF_042680945.1 Affinirhizobium helianthi
CCTCCTCAGTTGGAACCTTGAATCACGATCTCACTAAAAAGGAAATCCTGAATGTCCACACGCCCTAGGCTCGCTTCTCTGAGTTCCGTCTCTGCCTGGGTTGCTTTTGGTTTCGCAAAACCGGCACACAGTTTACTGCTGCCTTGTTTAAAAGGTCGCAGGCGGCCCCTGGAGGGCTTGCTTGAGCAGGACGAGATAGTCCTCCTTGGGTACATCAACGGCACCCAACGTCTTCAAATGCTCGGTGGTGAACTGCGTATCAAGCAAGCGAAAGCCCGATGACCGCAAATGCTCGACCAGATGCACGAGGCAAATCTTGGAGGCATTGGTTCGGCGCGTGAACATGCTCTCACCAAAGAAGGCGGAGCCGAGCGAAACGCCGTACAGCCCTCCGACGAGCTGATCCCCCTCCCAGGCTTCAACGCTATGTGCATGCCCCATCTGGTGCAGCTGCGTATAGAGTGTGCGGATTGTCTGGTTTATCCAGGTGCTGGGGCGATCCGGTGCTGCCTCTGCGCATCCTGCCATAACGGCTTCGAAGGCGGTGTTGAGGCGAATTTCAAACGGTGATTGCCGGATTACTTTTCTCAGGCTGCGGGATACATGAAGGCCATCAAGCGGAATGATGCCGCGGATCTCGGGTTCCACCCAGAAAAGCTCCGGGTCATCCACCGAGTCAGCCATAGGAAAGAGACCTATGGAATAGGCGCGCAGCAGGATATCTGGTGTTATTGCCGGATATGAACTGCTGCGCGAACCTGCCATTCTTATGCGTCGGCCTTTTCGCCAGCCAGGTATTTTTCCAGCCAATGGATATCGTAATCACCATTGGCGATATCCTGGTTGGAAACCAGATCCTGGAAGAGCGGAAGGGTGGTCTTGATACCGTCTACCACGAACTCGTCCAGCACACGGCGAAGGCGCATCATGCATTCGACGCGGGTGCGGCCATGCACGATCAGCTTGCCGATCAAGCTGTCATAGTAGGGCGGGATCTTGTAACCGGCATAGGCACCTGAATCCACGCGAACACCCAAACCACCCGGCGCATGGAAATGCGTGATTGTGCCGGGAGAAGGCGTGAAGGTGCGTGGGTCTTCTGCATTGATGCGGCACTCGATCGCGTGACCGGAGAAGGTGATTTCCTCCTGCGTGACCGAAAGTCCCGCGCCGGATGCAACGCGAATCTGCTCATGGACCAGATCGATGTTCGTGATCGCTTCCGTGATCGGATGCTCGACCTGCAGGCGGGTGTTCATTTCGATGAAATAGAACTCCCCGTTTTCGTAGAGGAATTCGATGGTGCCAGCACCACGATACTTCATCTTCTTCATGGCGTCGGCGCAGATCTGACCGATCTTCATGCGCTGCTCGACGTTGAGGGCAGGGGAGTTTGCCTCTTCCCAGACCTTCTGGTGACGGCGCTGGAGCGAGCAGTCGCGCTCACCCAGATGGATGGCATTGCCTGCCCCATCGCCAACCACCTGAACCTCAATGTGGCGAGGCTTGCCGAGGTACTTTTCCATGTACACGGCATCATTGCCAAAGGCCGCCGCTGCTTCCGAACGGGCCGTATTGAATGCCTCTTCCAGATCGGCCTCGGTCTTGGCAACCTTCATGCCGCGTCCACCGCCGCCGGCAGTGGCCTTGATCAGAACGGGGAAGCCGATGCGCCGCGCCGTTTCCAGTGCGGTATCGGGCGTGACTTCGCCATCGGAACCGGGAACGACCGGAATGCCAAGCTCAACCGCGGTCTTCTTCGCCGTGATCTTGTCGCCCATCAGGCGGATGTGCTCCGCCGTCGGTCCGATAAAGGTAATGCCGTGTGCTTCCAGGATGTCAGCGAACTTCGCGTTTTCCGAGAGGAATCCATAGCCCGGATGCACGGCATCCGCGCCCGTGATTTCGCAGGCAGCGACGATCTGATGAATGTTCAGATAGCTGTCACGCGAGGGGGGCGGGCCGATACAGACGCTTTCGTCCGCCAGCCTGACATGCATGGCGTTGGCATCGGCCGTCGAATGGACGGCGACTGTTGCGATGCCGAGTTCCTTGCAGGCGCGAAGCACGCGAAGGGCGATTTCGCCTCGGTTGGCAATGAGAATCTTGGAGATCATGGATCCGCCTTATTCGATGACGATCAGCGGCTCGCCATATTCAACCGGCTGCGCGTCGTTCACGATGATTTCCGTTACCTTGCCCGAGCGAGGCGCCGGGATCTGGTTCATGGTCTTCATGGCTTCGATGATAAGCAGCGTCTGACCTTCCTTGACGGTCGCGCCGACTTCCACAAATGCGCGGGCGCCGGGTGCCGGGGAAAGATAGACCGTGCCCACCATGGGAGCGGTGACTGCGTTGCTGCGATCGACGCCAGCCGGTGCAGCGGCAACGGCGGGTGCTGCAGCTGCAGCCGGGGCAGCCGCAGGTGCGGCAAATTGCTGTACGGCAGGTGCTGCCTGGATGTACTGCGGAGCCTGAACATTGCGCGAAACGCGAATGCGCAGGTCATCCTGCTCCACTTCGATTTCGGTCAGGTCGGTATCATTGAGGATGTTCGCCAGATCGCGGATCAACCCCTTGTCGATACCGTTCTTCTTCTCAGACATGGTCAACCTATGTGTTCTGTTGTTCTTTAGCTGGTTATGTCGCGCAAGGCACGCAATGCAAGCACATAGCCGCCCGGACCCAATCCGCAGATCATGCCCTTGGCCGCAGGTGCGATCATCGATTTATGACGGAATTCTTCACGTGCATGGATATTTGAAATATGAACTTCGATTACCGGCACCGAAATGGCGCGGATTGCATCATGCAAGGCAATCGACGTATGGCCGTAAGCGCCAGGATTGATAACGACGCCAACTGTCCTGTCATCTGCCTCATGCAGACGGTCCACAAGGGCCCCCTCGTGATTGCTTTGAAAGCACTCGACGGAGAAGCCCAGCTCCTTGCCCATTGCGATGCAATCGCTCTCAATGTCCTTCAGGGTTTTGCCGCCATAAATGCCTGGCTCACGCTTACCCAGCATGTTGAGGTTGGGACCATTGAGGACAAAGACTGTCTTGCTCATAGAGTTTCCATCATAAAACCACGGGAACCTATAGACCGCCAAGGCCGCAAGGGAAAGCCCCCGGTCACGAAAGCCGTGCATAACCGGGGGTAAAGGGTTTTTAACTGGTGAATGTTGATTAGCAAGTTGCCTTTCCGCAGCTGCGAATGTTGGCAATCTTCGAACTCAGCTCCTCGTGGCCCACCGCGCCAAAGACAGCTTCATTCCCCACCACATAAAATGGCGTGCCGGTGACGCCAAGATTGTTGGCAAGTTCGTAAGTGGCCCGGACCTGCGGTTCATTGGACTTCTCACTCATCGATTTGCGGATTGCCTTTTCATCAATGCCAAGCTTCGCGGCCACTGCCAGCGCTGTTGCTTCAGTGGCGCGGGTTTGCCCGCCCAGCAGTTGCTTGTGGAATTCGGGGTATTTATCCGGTGCTGTCAGGCGCACCGCATTGGCAACGCGATGGGCAGCCATGGAATCCGGCCCAAGGATCGGGAATTCCTTGAGGATGAAGCGGACATCCTTGTCCTGCGACAGGATGGTTTCCATGTCCTGCAATGCCCGTTTGCAGTATCCGCAATTGTAATCAAAGAATTCAACGACAGTCACACTGCCTTTGGGATTGCCGAGAATGACGTCGTCTGGTGATGAGAAGATTGCCTTCGAATTGGCTTCGATGCCATTTGCCGCCTGATTGACGCGGGCTTCCTGCTGCTTTTTCTCCAGTGCGTCCTGCACTTCCAGCATGATCTCGGGGTTTGAGATCAGATATTCGCGGATGAACGCGCCCATTTCCTTCTTTTGCTGTTCATCCAGGGCCTGCGCGTGAGCGGACTGCGCAATCATGGCCGAACATGCCATCAAGCCTGCGATAAGACTGCGGGAAAAGGCTTTCATTTCTATCCTCTGCTGCCATGTGGCTACATGGCCTGTTGAATGAATCGGATCGCAAAGATGCGGTGCGGACCAGACAATAGTCATCACGCCGCAGCACCACAAATTCACATTGATGTGCATATTCGGCGCATTGATGACAGTTCTAAAGCACGTTGCGGCTTATCAGCCTCATGCAACGTGCTTTAACTTCTTGTTTTACGCATGTCGTCATCGCAAAACCGCTGCACACTTTTGCGCAACATGCTGTCTAAAGATCTGTTGTTTCGCCGAAAACAAAAACGGCCGCAATCAATGCGGCCGTTCCTGCTTTAATCCTGACTTCCGATCAAAGGAAGCCGCGGCGCTGCCACCAGCCGGCCTTTTTGGGCTTGCTGCTTTCAGCTTCCTTTTCGGCTTCTGCCGGCGCGCTTGACTTCACGACAGGCTCGGAAAAGGAGATGTTGGAAGCGCGATTTGCACGTGCCGGCTTCTGATCCTCATCCTCAGCGTCAGTCTGGGGGGCTGGTTCTACTGCGACGCTCTCTTCGGATGCAGCAGCGACTTTAACCTCAGGCTCCGCCGTGATGGCTGGTTCGGCAGTGGCGACAGCCGGCGCAACCTCTTCCTTGTCAGCGACGACCTCTTGCGTTTTCGGCGACGCCTTGGCGCGACGGGTACGGCGCGGCTTGGCGGGCTTTGCTTCCACTTCGGCCTCAGCCTCTGCAGGAGCCGCAGCAACTGCTGCTTCCACGGCTTCAGCTTCCGCTGCTGCTACGTCGACCGCCGGCTCTTGCGCAGGAGCTTGCGCAACCAGTGGAACTTCGTCGCCAGCAGTGCTTTCAGAAGCATCATCGCTGGCACCGTTTTCATCCGAATCGCCAGAGGCAGCAGATGCGTCCTCCTCGCCATTGCGATTGCGACGCCCTCCACGTTTGCCGCGACGGCGGCGCTTGCGGCGGGAGCCTTCATCGCCATCAGCCTGTGCGGACTGAGCGGCAGATTCAGAGCCGGTTTCCTCTCCGTCTTCGTCGTCTTCGTCCCCTTCGGAGCCGCCAACGTCATCGGAAGATGCACTCTGGGGTGAATCTCCATTCCGCTCGCCATTGCGGTTGCGACGACGACGCCGACGCTTGCGCTTGCGGTTGCCCTGCTCATCGTCTGAGCGAGAGTCCTGGCTGGATGCCGCTGCAGGCGTCGCTTCCATGTCCTCTTCGTCATCCACTTCGATGACGATGTCGTCCTCTTCCTCTTCCACGGGCATCGCCGTGAACTGAAGCAGGCTCTCAACCTTGATCGGGTTGGCAACAGGCTCGCCGCGATCAATGGCGAAATGGCTTGCGCCGATACCAATATCGGACTCGATGAAGATGGAAACGCCGAAGCGGTGCTCATAATCCACCACGTTCGCCCGCTTCTGGTTCAGCAGGTAAAGCGCGATATCCGGCGTGGTGCGCACGGTGATATCGTGAGTGGTGTTTTTCAGCAGGTATTCCTCAACGCCGCGCAGGACATGCAGGGCAACCGACGATTGCGAACGGACGTGACCCGTGCCGCCGCAGTGCGAGCAGACCTGCGTGGTGGACTCCAGCACGCTGGCGCGAATGCGCTGACGCGACATTTCAAGCAGGCCGAAGTGTGAAATCCGGCCGACCTGGATGCGGGCGCGGTCATTCTTAAGGCAATCTTTCAGCTTCTTCTCGACGGCGCGATTGTTGCGCTTTTCTTCCATGTCGATGAAGTCGATGACGATCAGGCCGGCAAGGTCGCGAAGGCGCAACTGGCGGGCAACTTCTTCAGCAGCCTCAAGGTTGGTCTGCAGCGCCGTCTCTTCAATCGAGTGCTCGCGCGTGGAGCGACCAGAGTTCACGTCGATCGCAACCAGTGCTTCTGTCTGGTTGATGATCAGATAGCCACCGGATTTCAGCGTCACCTGCGGCTGCAGCATACGGTCAAGCTGCGCTTCGATGCCGGAGCGCGAGAAGATAGGATGCAGGTCGCGGTAAGGTTGAACGACCTTCGCGTGGCTCGGCATCAGCATCTTCATGAAGTCTTTCGCTTCACGATAGCCTTCTTCGCCAGCAACGATGATCTCGGAAATATCTTTATTATAAAGGTCACGAATGGACCGCTTGATGAGCGAACCTTCTTCGTAAACCAGACAGGGCGCGATGGAATTCAATGTCAGGGTGCGGACATTTTCCCAAAGACGCATCAGATATTCAAAATCGCGCTTGATTTCGACGCGCGTACGGTTCGCACCGGCAGTCCGCAGGATGACGCCCATGCCTTGCGGCACGTCGAGCTCGCGCGCGATTTCCTTCAGGCGCTTCCGATCGGTCGGGTTGGTGATTTTACGTGAAATACCGCCACCACGCGCCGTGTTCGGCATGAGAACCGAATACCGTCCGGCAAGTGAGAGATAGGTCGTCAGAGCTGCGCCCTTGTTGCCGCGCTCTTCCTTCGCCACCTGAACCAGCAGGATCTGACGGCGCTTGATGACTTCCTGGATGCGGTACTGCTTGCGCGGCTTGCGGAAAACCCGATCCGGCACTTCTTCCATGGCGTCTTCGGCGCCAACGGACTCGATCACTTCCTTCTCGTGATCGCCATCGTCGTCGTCATCATCATCGTCATCGCGAGACCGGCGGTCCGACACGTCTTCGGAAATCGAATCGGTTTCGACCATTGCCGCCATTTCGCCGGGCGTGCTGTCGTCGCTGGCATCGGTGGATTCGCTTGCCTCGGCAGGAGTTTCCTCCACGGCCTTCTTGCGTGAACGCGTGCGGCGCGGCTTGGCTTTCGGCTTTTCTTCTGCCGCTACTGCAGCTGCTTCTTCCTCGGCTGGTTCTGCCGGGGCTTCTGCTGCGGATTGCTCCGCATCGGATGATGCTGTGGATGCGTCCGGCTCTGCGCCGAGTGCCGCATCAACCTGGGCTGCGATACCGATGTCAGGCTGTTCAGTCTTGGAAAGATCGACGACAGGCTCGAAATCATGATCCGAATTGCGCGGATTGTCTTCCATTTCCGCCTGGATGAGGGCCTGACGATCAGCGAGCGGGATCTGGTAGTAATCCGGGTGGATTTCGGCGAAAGCCAGAAAGCCGTGTCGATTGCCGCCGTAATCGACAAATGCGGCCTGAAGCGATGGTTCAACGCGCGTTACCTTCGCCAGGTAAATATTGCCGCGTATCTGCTTCTTGTGCTGCGATTCGAAGTCAAATTCTTCAATCCGGTTTCCCCGGACGACTACGACGCGCGTCTCCTCTTCATGAGACGCATCGATAAGCATTTTGTCTGCCATAGAACATGTGCTCCTCGGCGCGAGCGCGTGCATACACGGCGGCCAGGCGTCATGCCTAGGCTACTGTGTCTCGCGTTCTGTGCGCCGGATAAGAAATTTCCCGATGGAATGGTTGTCTGCGGCATCGCCATGGGAAACAGAGCAGCAACCGCTCCATTTCGTTTCCCCGGAAAATGCAATCTGTGCCGCAACATCAAAGACCAGACGAGAATGACGTTATACAAGGCCCACTGAAGGACCCGATGAATTTGCTCCCGATGAGCTGGATGGCGAACCATCCGGTATTGTTCCGGCCACCGCCGGCGTAGAGTTTGTATCAGGCCAGATGTAGAGACGGCGGATGACCGTGCTTTACGGCGCCAGGACTTGAAGCTGGCAGCCTATCAACAGACTATCCCGTCGACACCTAAACCCTCAAACGACTTGTATGTTTTATCTGTCATAATAGCAAGCGGAAAGCCCGGTCTGCCACAATATGGATCAAATTTGAGTATTAGCGGCAAGCGCTATGGCTGCAGGCATTGGTGTGCATTCGAGTGATCGTGTAAAAATGAGATTCGGTCCTGGAGACTCGATGACAGATCGGAAAGCGGGTGCATGAGGCAAAAAAGGCTGCAGATTGAGCGTGTAACGCTTCGCTTTTTGCGTGTGCTTTGCAATTTTTTCCTGCTGATGCCGATGCTGCTGACGTTTCCCGGCTTTGTTGCGGCGACGGAAAAGGCCGAAGATCCGCTCCTTGCGTTTGGGGCGCGCATCGTCGGCGATGATGCCCGGTCCCGCGTCGTCATCGATTTCGACGGCAAGCCGGATTTTTCCGTTCACTATGTCGAATCACCTGAGCGCGTTGTGATTGATTTGTCGGCAACCGCCTTCGGCTTTCCGCCTGCGGATCTGGCGGCGCGCGGGCTGTTTAAGGACATTCGTTACGGCACCATGGGGGAGGGCAGCGCGCGCATCGTGCTGACGGCCATCCGACCCGTGCATCTTGTTATGGCCGAGGTGCAGAAAAACGAAGAGAAAGGCTACCGTCTCGTGCTCGACGCCGAGATGACGACCAGGGAAAAATTCGCTGAACTGGTGAAGACGCAAAAGTGGGGGGAGGTTCAAGAAGGAACCAATGCTGCACTCAACACCATCTCGCCGGAAGACCAGGGCCATGATGGTGTTTTCGTTGTTGCCGTCGATGCGGGGCACGGGGGGATCGATGCCGGTGCATCCGGTTCCTCTACGAAAACGCCCGAGAAGGAAATCACACTGGCTTTCGCCAAGGAGCTGGCGGAAAAGCTGAACCGTCAGCCGGGTGTAAAGGCGATGCTGACCCGCACGAATGACAGTTTCCTCTCCCTGTCCGAGCGGGTTGTGCTGGCGCGCCAGAGCAAGGCAGATCTCTTCATTTCGCTCCATGCGGATACGCTGGGGCAAAAAGGCATCCGTGGCGCGACCGTTTACACGCTCTCGGACACTGCATCAGACCGGATGGCCGCTGCGCTGGCGGCACGCGAAAATCTGTCCGATCAGCTGGCTGGCTATTCCATCGAGGTTCCGCAGCCGGAAGTGGCGGATATTCTTCTGGACCTGACGCGCCGGGAAACGCAGGCCTTTTCCATTGCGCTTGCCAATCGTGTGGTGAAATCCTTCGAAGGCCAGATCGGCCTCATCAACAATCCACATCGTTACGCGGGCTTTCAGGTGCTGCGCGCGCCGGATATTCCCTCGATTCTTCTTGAGCTTGGCTTTCTCTCCAATGAGGAGGATGAGAAGCTGCTTCTGAGTGACGAATGGCGGGATCGGCTGACGACACTCCTGACGGAAGCCATTATGCGTTACCGAAATTCGGCCTTGGCCGGAGGGGGCGAACCGTGAGGAAGCCCTATTTTACTCACATTCAAAGCGTTACTCATGCCCCTATACCATATCACGACTCGTTGCTTTTGAACCGGCAATGCTTGCGCTTGCGGGTCGCTCGTGCAAAACGCGTGAAACTATGAAATGGTGCAGCCAGCACCTGAGAGACTGAAGCGGTAGCTAAGAATGATCAGATTGCTTGGATATTTTTTCGGATTGGCCTGCGTCGGCTTTCTAGCCGTTGCGGCCGTCGCCGCCGTCTATCTGGCCGGAGTATCCAAGGATCTGCCGAATTATGAAGTGCTGGCTTCTTACGAGCCGCCGGTTGCGACGCGCGTTCATGCAGGCAATGGCGCATTGATGGCGGAATACGCTCGTGAAAAGCGGCTCTTTTTGCCCATTCAGGCCATTCCGGACCGTGTGAAGGCGGCCTTCATTTCCGCCGAAGACCAGAATTTTTATACGCATCCGGGCGTCGATGCCTGGGGCCTCGGACGTGCGATCGTCAACAACATCCAGAATATTGGCTCGGGCCGCCGCCCGGAAGGTGCCTCGACCATTACGCAACAGGTGGCGAAAAACTTCCTGCTCTCTGCGGACCAGACAATCGACCGCAAGGTCAAGGAAGCGATTCTTTCCTTCCGCATCGAGCAGACCTATTCGAAGGACAAGATTCTCGAACTTTATCTCAATGAGATCTTCTTCGGCTTCAACTCCTACGGCATTGCGGGTGCCGCTCTGACCTATTTCAACAAATCGGTGACGGAACTCACCATCGCCGAGGCTGCTTATCTGGCGGGTCTTCCCAAGGGGCCTGCGAACTATAATCCTTTCCGACATGAGCAGGCCGCGCTCACGCGCCGCAACTATGTCATCAGCCGCATGGCCGAGGACGGTTACATTACGGCCAGCGATGCGGAGGAGGCGAAGAAGCAGCCGCTTGGCGTTAACATGAACCGCGGCGGCGCAACGGTTGCAGCATCCGATTATTTCTCCGAGGAAGTCCGTCGTCAGATCATCGAAAAATACGGAGACAAGGCGCTTTACGAAGGCGGCCTTTCGGTCCGCACCTCTCTGGATCCGCAGTTGCAGATCATGGCGCGTGCGGCACTTCAGCATGGCTTGGTAGAATATGATGAGCGCCGTGGCTTCCACGGGCCGATCGCGCGAATTTCGGTCACGGGCGACTGGGGTCCGGAGCTTGCCAAGGTTCCCGTGTTGCGCGATGTGCCTGAGTGGCGCCTGGCCGTGGTGACAGCCGTTTCTGACAAGGAGGTCGATATCGGCCTTCAACCCGGCACCGCCGGGGGTAAGGTCGTGGAGGAGCGCGAGAAGGGCGTAATTCCTGCCGACGAGATGAAGTGGGCCTATCGCGATGCCAAGAACGCACGCAAGACCGCGAAATCGCCAACGGGCGTTCTGGAAACGGGCGATGTGGTCTATGTCGAGCAGGTTCAAGGCAAGCAGGGCATCTATCGCCTGCGTCAGCCGCCCAAGGTGCAGGGCGGCATGGTAGTGATGGATCCGCATACGGGCCGAGTTCTGGCCATGGTTGGCGGCTTCTCCTACGGTCAGTCGGAATTCAACCGCGCAACGCAGGCGATGCGTCAGCCCGGTTCGTCCTTCAAGCCTTTCGTCTATGCGGCTGCTCTCGATAATGGCTATACGCCAGCTTCGGTTATTCTGGACGCACCTATCGAGGTTGTATCTGGCGGGCAGGTGTGGAGCCCGGACAATTATGGTGGCGATTCCGGTGGACCGTCCACCTTGCGCATCGGCATTGAAAAGTCGCGCAACCAGATGACGGTCCGTCTGGCGCAGGACATGGGAATGGAGCTTGTTGCCGAATATGCCGAACGCTTCGGTATCTACGACAAGATGGCTCCACTGTTGTCCATGTCTCTCGGTTCCGGTGAAACCACGGTTCTGCGCATGGTTTCTGCCTATTCCGTGATTGCTAATGGGGGCAAGCAGATCAAGCCCACGCTTGTGGACCGTATTCAGGATCGTTACGGCAGGACCATCTTCCGCCACGAGGAGCGCACCTGTGAAGGATGCAACTTCAACAGCTGGGCGCAGCAACCGGAACCGACCTTGGTGGATAACCGCGAGCAGGTGCTTGATCCGATGACGGCCTATCAGATCACATCTATGATGGAAGGCGTGGTTCAGCGCGGCACGGCAGCCGGCAAGATACCGGTGAAGGATCGCCCTGTCGCAGGTAAAACCGGCACTACTAACGATGAAAAGGATGCCTGGTTCGTTGGTTTCACGCCAAATCTCGTTGCCGGCCTTTACATCGGCTTCGACACGCCGTCGCCGCTCGGTCGCGCTGGCACAGGCGGCAGCCTGGCCGCTCCGATTTTCGGTGAGTTTCTGGCTCAGGCAGCGAAGGTTACGCCACCCACGAAATTTCAGGTTCCTGCGGGAATGCAGTTCATAGCCGTGAACAGGAAGACTGGCATGTTTGCCCTTGAAGGTGAGCCGGACACCATTGTGGAAGCCTTCAAGCCGGGAACCGGCCCTGCCGATACGCTGACGGTCATTGGTGCCGATGCGCAGCTTCCGCCGGAAGAAATTCTCAAAACATCGCCGCAGGCACAGCAGGCTGTAACCTCGGGTTCTGGCGGCCTATTCTGACGGACGTACCGTGGCGCGGGCTTTACAGCCTGCGCATTGAACACTATTCAGCCCCTTTCCCAAAAGGATGAAGAAAGCAGAGAATGCGTAACGAGACCCTGAATATTGTCGATGAAATCAAGCAGGCCATAAGCCTGCTGAGGAGGCATCTTTGACTGGGATCAGGCGGTAAGACGACTGGACTGGTTGAATAACAAGGCAGAGGATCCCAACCTCTGGAACGATGCTGGCGAGGCACAGAAGTTGATGCGCGAGCGTCAGCAGCTGGAGGACAGCATCAGTGGTGTGCGTTTGCTTGAGCAGCAGCTCAAGGACAACATCGAACTCATTGAACTGGGCGAGGAAGAGGGCGACGATTCGGTTGTCCGCGATGCGGAAGAGGCGTTGAAGGCGCTGCGGTCCGATGCTTCGCGCCGTCAGGTGGAGGCGATGCTTTCCGGTGAAGCAGACGCCAATGACACCTATTTGGAAGTTCATTCCGGCGCGGGCGGCACGGAGAGCCAGGATTGGGCGAACATGCTGCTGCGCATGTATTCCCGCTGGGCAGAGCGTGCAGGCTTCAAGGTTGAAGTTCTGGAAGTGCATGACGGCGAAGAGGCTGGCATCAAGTCTGCGACCATTCTGGTGAAGGGGCACAATGCCTATGGCTGGCTGAAGACCGAATCGGGCGTGCACCGTCTGGTTCGCATCTCCCCCTATGACAGCAATGCGCGCCGGCATACGTCATTCTCGTCCATCTGGGTGTATCCGGTGGTCGATGACTCGATCCAGATCGACGTTAACGAAAGCGATTGCCGGATCGACACCTATCGTGCCTCCGGCTCCGGTGGTCAGCACGTCAACACGACCGATTCGGCGGTGCGTATCACGCACGTACCGAGTGGCATCGTCGTTGCCTGCCAGCAGGAGCGTTCACAGCATAAGAACCGCGCCAAGGCGTGGGACATGCTTCGTGCTCGTCTCTATGAGGCGGAGCTGAAGAAGCGTGAAGAGGCCGCGAACGCGGAAGCGGCGTCCAAGACGGACATTGGCTGGGGACATCAGATTCGCTCATATGTTCTGCAGCCGTATCAGCTCGTCAAGGATCTTCGCACCGGGGTTGAAAGTACCGCTCCGGGCGACGTTCTGGATGGTGAATTGAACGAGTTCATGGAAGCAGCGCTTGCCCACCGCATTAGCGGGAAGGCAAATGCAGAGGTTTCTGATATCGACTGAGGCCAGACCCTGTTCGAACTATGGCTGAAGGCGCGGGCGCATAGTGCGTTCCGCGCCTTTTTTACTGGGCAAGGCTCACCTGAATTAGTCCGAGAACTGCTCGGCAAGAATGCGTTCCGACCAGGAGTGGTCAGGATCGGATAGAATTTGCGCAGTCCTGTGCCGAGATTGCTGGATCGTGACATGCAGAACGCTTTTGACCTCGGTATTATCTGCCACGGCATTCACGGGCCGCTTTTCCGGTTCCAGAATGTCCAGCTCCACGCAGACTTTGTTCGGCAGCAGTGCGCCGCGCCATCGGCGAGGACGGAAGGCGCTCACCGGCGTCATAGCAAGCAGGGGGGCTTCCAGGGGCAGGATAGGGCCATGGGCCGAGAGGTTATAGGCCGTTGAGCCTGCGGGCGTTGCAATCATCAGGCCATCGCAGATCAGTTCATCCAAGCGAACATGGCCATCGATCGTCACGCGAATTTTCGCCGCCTGATAGGATTGACGAAAAACATAGACCTCGTTGATCGCGAGAGCGATGGACGTGGTGCCATCGGCATTGCGCGTCTTCATTTGCAGCGGATGAAAATCGTTCTCCACCGCTTTGTCTATGCGCTCATAAAGGCTGTCGATTCGGTAATCGTTCATCAGAAAGCCTACCGAACCGCAATTCATGCCATAGAGCCGTTTGCCGCTGTTGATGGTCTGATGCAGTGTTTGGAGCATAAAGCCGTCGCCGCCCAAGGCAACGATTACATCCGCTTCCGAGAGGGGCGCATTGCCATAGATGGCTGTGAGTTCCTCGAAGGCACTTTGCGCTTCCGGGGCAGGAGAGGCCAGGAAGCCAAGTTTCTGTTGACTCGAAGACATGCGAAACCCTCATTAACCCTCACTTCGTATAGGAAAAACAATCTTGCCGACAAGCCCGCTGACAGCTGGTGCGGTTTTGATTGTTGAAAAATCTTGCGAGGGAATGCGAGTTAGCTCTTTACAGCCGGGCCAGTTATAGGTAGTTGCACCTCCATTGCCCTTGTAGCTCAGTTGGTAGAGCACCTGATTTGTAATCAGGGGGTCGCGGGTTCGAACCCTGCCGGGGGCACCATACTTTTCTCATCCATTAGGTTTGACTTAGTTCTTTCTTCAACGGTTGGACGTTGCCGCGCACATGCTACCGACCGATGTCGGTCAAATCCCGGTACGACTGCCTACGTGCAGCAATAGCTCGAATGCCGGCCTTTGGGCGGTTTCTTCCGGCCATCTAGCTCGATAGGCTTTCGCGTCTTCAATCGTCCATGTAGGGAGACTTTTCCATTGGCTTTACGCTTTGAGACGCCTTCGCATGGGTTGATTTTGAAGTGATCATATAAAAGAGCCCAAGGGAACAAAGCGGCATGGCTTTGAGGCAATTGTTTGCCTAGACGGGTGTATCGGCCATCCGATCCATAGAGTTGCGAATATATGTTGCTTCGATTTTAGCAAACTGGATATTGCCGGTATCGGTCGTGGCATTGTGAAATATGCTTGAGCGTTGCCCATAGATTCCGTCAGAAAGGATCCGCCAAGCGGTGCGCTCCATGCAGTGCGAGACGAGCTATCTAACGGTTCAGAAGCTATTCGACTGTTTTTGGAGAGGCGTTGTTATGGCGGTAAGAAGCGCGGCATAGGCTTGTCGGAATTCGTTGCTTTCCGGGTCGTCAGGCGAACGTGCGTGCGGGCCTTGTCAACCCGAAAATAGAGCAGGACACTTACGTAATGCGTCACCGTTTTTCGTGACGCATTTTGACAGGCGTTTGATGTCCTTGCTCCGTCAAACTCGTTTCTCCGGCTGATTACGCTTCGGAAAACGGCGGGTGGCAAAGCTTTTCCCGGCTAGAGCCGCCCACACGATAGCCGTTACAAGCCAAGCGCTCTTCCATACGAGAAGGCTAATAATATACGATGTGTATATGAAGCCTATAAGTAAGATAAAGAAGGCTTGGCTTGCTGGAGCATTTTTGTATTCCAGCAGTTGTCGGTATGCTGCTGACGAAACCCATCCAAAAAGACCCATGAATATCAATGACCCCACGATGCCGAAATCATAGATAAGGCCACGATATAAGGTATAAATATTTGACATGATTAGTCCGTCCACCCGATAATATTCTGTAAAGTATCCGGGTGGCAACTCGTAACCTGGGTTCATTATTCTGCCAATCGCCATAAAGGTCCAGAACCCCCAAGTTCTATGGTTTGGATCAATGTAAGACGAAGGCTTTTCGTTGTAATAGGCTTCGAGCCAATGGGTGAATGCAAAGAAATGCCCAAAAGCGTACGAGCGAACATAATTGCCAAGACCGCTAGGGCTACTGGAGGCTTGTGACCCTTCCTCATTCGGAACGCTGGGGCTCAGGATCTCGACCTTTGATTCAGCAGGCTTGTTTGTCTCACTACTATCTTTGTGTGCCGCTTCCTCATTTGGCACGACGGGGCTCTGGATCGCGATCTCGGATTCGGCAGGTTTGTTTGTCTCACTGCTATCTTTGAGTGCCGCTTCCTCATTTGGCGCGACGGGGCTCTGGATCGCGATCTGGGATTCGGCAGGTTTGTTTGTCTCACTGCTATCTTTGAGTGCCGCTTCTTCATTTGGCACGACGGGGCTCTGGATCGCGATCTCGGGTTCGGCAGGCTGATCAGATACGGGGCTATCTCCGTTCAAGCCAATATCGGGAGCTTGAGAGCGGGTTATTAAGGCTGAAGCAAGTCCTTCAACGACTTCGGCGGATCGTCCTGTTTCGGAGCATGCTCCGACGGTTGTTCTGTTTAAGAGGCTGATCGCGACGGCCGGAATGAGAAGAATCACCAAAACGACGCCTGCCGCCACTGTTCGGGGTGTCAGCAGATATGTTTTACCAAATGAATGTCTCTCCACCAACGTGGCGCCAAACATGAATGCGGCTGCGAGAAACAACGTCCCTTTATCCGCGTACATTATCATGAATACTAAAGATGGTAATAAGGCGAACGTCAGGACCGCCAGCTGAACGAGAATGTTTCTTATTCGAGGCAACAAAAAACCAGCCAAAATCGCGCAAAAATAGTTTAGAATTGTTGCTGTTTGACTGAATACGTTCGGCGTGAAGTTTCCGGAGTAGCGTAGGGCTAGGTATTCGCAGCCTGTTCCGATCGGGTCAATAAGCGCTCTGGCGAGGGGGAAACCTTGTGCATTCAGATTGCCCAGCGTTACGCTGAGTGTCGCTATTTGACAAAAGCCAAACACAATTATGAGGAGGTTGTATTGCTTAACGTTATGACTTGCCGACCGCCGACGGGCTTCTGCAATTGGCCCACTCCAGTCTTGGGTGAATGCGGGCGCGCCGTAGATGATTGCCGCTGACATAATGTACAATGTCGGCATAAGTGGCACGTCAATCTGTGGTACGAACAACTGCGGCATGCATGTCATGAAGCACCAGAACAGGGCAAAGATAACTGCAGGGTGCGACCAGCACTGGGTCCGCCAGTATGCGAAAAGCCCGAAGCAACCAATGAGCAAGCTAAAGAAAAGCGGCATAAGATTCCCCTGAAAACGGGATGCAAGTTCCACATTTCCAGATGTTTTTCAACCGTGGACTGTGACTTAATGACGCCAAGGGTGTCGCGAGCTTGATTGGCTTTAGAATTAAAGCAGCAAACGTCAAATACCGCAAATTTGAAGGCCATGATGCGACAACCGCGAAGCGCTCGGCAGGCACCATACCCCTGCATCCTAATAGTAATTTACGCTACCTGACCACATTTTCTTCCATCCAAGCGTGGCGATCGAGTCGCAGCCACCCCTAACCTCGGGACATCGCTATGACGTTCGAACAGCGGCTCAACAGCCGACTGATTGCTCAGTGCTAATCAATTTCAACCGATGGCGATTGGGGCAGAGCCTCTATTAAAGCGCTTAAGTTATTCCAGTAGCTTGAAGCATTGACCGTACCGGCGTTGCCAGCCGGCAATGTCAAAGCCTTGCACCCTGATTCTGGCGCTGCTGTCGCCTCTGTAGCGGCTTCTGGTCCGGTCGCGACTATACCGCCTTGGATGGCAGAGATGCGCCGCCGCATGGGTTGCACCAAGTGCGCGACAAGCCCAACGACTTGCTGAACATAGACAAGTTCCTGAATGATGCGGCTTCGTTGCCTTGGTGTGGCGATGCCGACGAAAGCCTCGTCGCCAGTATGCTGCCGACCGAGCCTTTGCCGCCGAACCAGTTTTTCGCCCAGGCGCGGAAGACTTTCGGTATTGATGCGCATACCCCACTTGTCGGCGCGGTCGGCGTCATCCGTTGTCCAGGCGCTCTTGACGGATTATCGACCAACCCTCCCGGTGGTGTGGTATGGCGGCCCATGGCGGATTTTATTCTACTCGACGTCAAGGTTATCGTCTTGCGTCGGTAGCTCACACTGCAGATGTCAGACGACGACAGCCTCCAAAGACAGTTCAGGCATGGCTCTTATCGTGCCGAAAATGTGAGAATTTGCTCAAATTGAAATAATTCCTTCAATGCTCCTTAGGTTATTTCACCTAGATTTGGGGTATCGGGCGATGCGGTAGCATCTCCACCGAAATGAACGCGGTCCCGACCGGATAAAACGTTGATAGTGTTGGCTTATTGAATCCAGTGCCGCAGCGGGTTATCGTTTTCCAGATCCTCGGACGGATCGGGAAATCCGTTTCAGTAAGCTTCAGCCACTGCGTTTATCCGGAATTACTCAAATTCAAAGTTGTCCTGGCACCCTGCGCGAGATGCTGCAGCAGGTTCAGGCGAACCGGATGAAACGGGGGCTTCCCATGACGGCTGTAAGCAGATCCAATTCGCTCGAAATCATTGCCTTCCGCCTCGGAGAGCAAAATTTCTGCATTCATACTACGGCTGTGCGCGAAATTAGGGGGTGGGGGCCTTCGATGCCCGTTCCCAATGCGCCTGATTTCGTGGTGGGTGTGATCAATCTTCGCGGCAAAGTTATTCCGACGATCGATCTTGCCCGCCGGCTTGGCATGATGCCGGCAGAGCGCACCGAGCGCAGCGCCATTGTCGTGGCCGAGGCAGGGGCGACCATCATTGGGCTGATCGTCGATCACGTGACCGACATGCTGACGGTTCCGGCCGATCAATTGCAACCCGTGCCGCAGGTCTTCCAATCCTTCGACAGCAAGTATTGCGACGGTATCCTGACGCATGATGATGGCATGATCTGCTTTCTCAATCTGGAACGGCTGTTTGAAAACGACCGCATTCCGGAAGCTGCGTGATCCTCGCCTGAACGGCTTTTTCTTTCCCTCCAACGCACACGGGATGTACTGGCATGCGCATCTTCAACCTCCTCGCTGCAGCAGTCATTTTCATCGCTCCCTCGGCCTTTGCGCTCGATGCACCCAAGGGGCCAGTTATTCTGACCGTCAAAGGCGATCTGGCTCACCCCAATATGGGCAAGACGGCCCAGTTCGATCTGGAAATGCTGGAGAAGCTTGCAGGTCGGCAGTCAACCGTGCGTACGCCCTGGACGGAAGGTGAAACCACCTTTTCGGGTCCGTTGTTGCGGTCTGTGCTGGAGGCCGCTGGTGCCCGGGGCAACAAGTTGCTGGTACGCGCCCTCAATGACTACTTCGCGGAAGTGCCGCGGGACGACGCCGATAAGATCGATAGCATTCTGGCAACACGCCAGAACGGAAAGGTCATGTCCGTAAGGGACAAAGGCCCCCTTTTCCTCGTCTACCCCTTCGACAAGGATCCTTCCCTTTTCAATGAGAAATACTTCTCCCGCTCCGTGTGGCAAATCAAGGAGGTTGAAGTACAGCCGTGACAGTTGAGGGTCCATTCGGTGGAGATGTCCTAAGGCGTGCAAGCCGCACAACCGCAGCTCTTCAGCTATTTGCGGTTCTGCTGCTTGGCGGTCTTGTATCCATCTATTTCGATATAACTCACCGGCAGGGGAACCTGCAGGATGCCGTGCGTGAGAACGCCATGTGGTCTGTCTACCAGCTTGATCGCGAGGCGAACGAGTTGAGGCGCGGCCTGGAAGCTTCGGCCCTATCTGAACGTTTCACACTGGCTAATCTGCAGGATTCGGCCCTGCGCTATGACATTATCTATTCCAGGCTTACGCTGTTGAGGCAGTCGAAGTTCGAAGAGAGCTTCTCGCTGGATAATGAGGTGCACCAAAAGTTGCGGCAGGTTCAGGATATTGTTGCCAGTGCGCAGCCGACCTTCGATTTGATCGCCGGTGGTAGTCTTCCGTCGGACGAAGCGCTCAAGACAGTGACTGCGAAGATGAAGCAGCTCTCCAGCATCACCGGTGATCTGCTGATCTACACAAACAGCACCACAAGCATTGAACGCGCCAAGGGCCGGCTGGAGATAGAACGTCTGCAGCGCAATGCCATGATTATCATTGGCCTTCTTGTGGTGTCCGTTGTGTTTCTCATTGTGACCCTGCGCAGGCAATTGCGCGGTGTTCAGGCGGCAGGTGTGAGCCTTGAAGAGATGGCGAGAGAACTCACCGTTTCCTACCAGGCGGCGGAGGCGGGTAATCGCGCGAAATCGCAATTCATGGCCACGATGGGCCATGAGATTCGAACGCCACTGAACGCTATCCTCGGAATGGTGGAATTGCTGGAACTGGACAGGCCGCCGCAGGACACCTTGGCGAAAGTTCGGACGATTCGCCGCTCAGGCGAGGCGTTGCTCGACGTGATCAACGAGATACTCGATTTCGCCAAGATCGAACACGGCAAGCTGGAACTGGAAGAGCGTTCTGTGGATCTCCAGAGTCTTGCGGAAAGCTCGGCCGAGATGATGCGAGGCCGCGCCGTAGAGGCTGGCAACAAGGTCGAGATCGATCTGCCCCATCGCTGGCGCGCCCGTTGGGTCCATTCCGATCCGACCCGTTTGCGGCAAGTCATGCTTAACCTGATGAGCAATGCGGTTAAGTTTACCCAGGGCGGAACCGTCACTCTTCGCATGCGCCAACTCCTGCGAAAGGATCAGATCTGGCTGCGGGTGGAAGTTCAGGATACTGGCATCGGAATCAGCGAAGAGGGGCGCGACAAGCTGTTCCGGCCCTTCTCCCAGGTGGATTCCAGCATCAGCCGCAAATATGGCGGCACCGGATTGGGCCTGACCATTTGCAAAGAAATCATCGATCGGTTTGGCGGGCGTATCGGCGTCGATAGCGTTCCGGGATTCGGGAGCCTGTTCTGGTTCGAAATTCCCGTTGAACAGGCGGAGGGCGTATCGCTTGAGCCTGCGCAAAGCTCCAGCCCCCAGAGTGTGTCAAAGCGGCTGAAGATTCTGGTCGCGGAGGACAACAAGATCAATCAGCAGGTCATCCTCGGCTATCTGAAGCATCTGGGGCAGGAGGTTATCATTGTTGACCATGGTGAGGCAGCCGTGCAGCGCGCCCGTGAGGAGCAGTTCGATCTCATTCTCATGGATATGCAGATGCCTGTGATGGACGGTATCGAGGCAACCCGTGTTTTGCGGGCCAAGGATGGACCTGCGCCTCACACCCCCATCATCGCACTCACGGCGAATGCTTCCGATCAGGACAGAAAGGCCTGCGAGGACGCCGGTATGAACGGGTTCCAGTCGAAACCCATCACCCTTGCCGTGCTGGCGAGCCTGATAGAACGCACGGTGCCAGAGCCAAGAACTGTGCCTGAACAGGAAAACAACAGCGTGATGAAAGAGACTGCAGCCAATGGCGGCGCAAGTGCGGTGGATGCGTTGACCGCACGCCGTCAGGAGATTGAAGATATTCTTGGTCCCGAAGCTTTCCAGGAATTGCTGGATGCCTTCTTCGACGATGCAATCGATGTTCTTTCGTCGTTAAATGAAGCCATGCAGCACGGACGTAAAGAAAATTTTGACAAGCTTCTGCACAACCTGAAGGGCGCTGCATCCAATGTGGGGCTAGCGGAACTTGCGGATTTTGCACAATCACTTCGGCAGAAGGAACCGACGGCAGCCGACATTGCGCATCTATCGGAAACTGTACTTGCTGCACGATCAGCTTTGGCCGCCTGAAAGAGGATGAATATGAATATTCTCGTAGTCGATGACAACAAGACCAACCTTGTCCTTCTGAAGAAGCTGGTTTCGACAGTGGAGGGCTGTAGTGCAATCGGCTTTTCCAGCCCGGAAGAAGTGCTGCAAGCCATGCCGGAACTGGATTTCGATATCGGCGTGATCGATTTTCAGATGCCCGTCTACAACGGTGTCGATCTGCTGGTTGAAATCCGCCGCTTTGAGAAATATCGCGACAAGCCTTTCGTTGTTGTGACCGCCGATGACGACACGGCGACCCGGATGACGGCTTTGAACGCGGGAGCGATCGATTTCCTCACAAAGCCGATTAATCCTCTGGAGTTTCAGGCGCGCGTCCGCAACCTCGTGGCGCTCACCAATGCCCGCAACCAGCTAGCAGAGCGTGCCGATTGGCTGCGGACAGAGGTGGAAAAGGTAGTCACCGAGCTGCGGGAGCGTGAGAAGGAAATCATCTATCGCCTGACGCTGGCCGCCAGCTACAAGGATCCTGAAACCGCCATGCACACCTTGCGGGTGGGCGCCTATTCCGAGGCGATAGCAAAGGCCTATGGTTTGCCGGATGATCTGTGCGCCGACATTCGTCTGGCAGCGCCGATGCACGACATTGGTAAAGTTGGCATTCCCGATGCAGTTCTGCTCAAGCGCGGTTCCTATACGGAAATCGAGCGGGAGCAGATGCAGGTGCACACATCCATCGGCAGCCATATCCTCGGGCAATCGCGTTCGAGCCTGCTGCAACTGGCTGCAGAAATCGCCGGCGCTCACCACGAGCGTTGGGACGGGCAGGGCTATCCGCAGCGTCTTTCGGGCGATGCCATTCCGCTTGCAGGCAGAATCGTGGCCGTTGCCGACAGTTTTGACGCCCTGACAACCGCAAGGCCCTACAAGGATGCCTGGACGCTGGAGAGAGCCATCTCTCACATTCAGGAAAAGAGCGGCAGCCAGTTCGATCCG
Source organism: Affinirhizobium helianthi (assembly GCF_042680945.1). NCBI lineage: Bacteria > Pseudomonadati > Pseudomonadota > Alphaproteobacteria > Hyphomicrobiales > Rhizobiaceae > Affinirhizobium > Affinirhizobium helianthi. The sequence goes on from NZ_JBHUEQ010000029.1 coordinate 21,950, forward strand.
AAGGCCGTTGCTGCATTCATGCGTGCGCTGCCGGATGTCCGCAAGATCATGACCGCGCCGCTGGAGGATAGTTCCTCCTCTCCTGAAGCCGCGGCCTGAACTGTGACAGACGTGGGAACAATAACAGGAATCCCACGTTTTCCTCGTAGAATGGCGGGCAAAGGGATATGGCCTACCGAGTCTTGATCGTTGAGGATCAGCTTCTGATCGCGCTTCACATTGAAGACGCGGCGCTTGCGCTTGGCCATGAAGTCGTAGGGATTGCTGCCAATCAGTCCGATGCCTTGCGTTACCTCGATGAGTGCGACATTGCGCTAGTCGATGTCCAGCTGCAGGATGGTGTGACCGGGCCGGACATCGGCTCAAAACTCGCCCAGTCGGGGGTGGCGGTGGTATTCATGACCGCCAATCCGGATCTTCTGGGGGAAGGAGTGACCGGTACGCTCGGGGTAATCTCAAAGCCCTTGTTCGACCTCGAGTTGATCGGCTCTATTCAATATGCCGCAGAAGTGAAAGCAGGGCACGAGGCCCTGCCACCGGAACGTTTCCGTGCATTTGCTCACTGACGGAACATCACGGATAAGTCTTATATGGTCTGATCAGAAGCCCGCCCTGTGCTTCACGCGCCGCCAGCATATGATTCGAAGCTGCCTCACCGCTTGAGATGCAAGCCTGCTGCATAGAGTGCAATTGCTGCGGCATTCGACACGTTAAGCGACTTGATTTCACCCGGCATGTCGAGCCGTGCCAGCGCAGTCACAGTATCGCGTGTCTTCTGCCGTAAACCTTTGCCTTCAGAGCCCAGCACCAAAGCGATCTTGTCGCCGGAGAAGGTTCCCTCCAGCGGCTGCGGCCCTTCCGAATCGAGACCAATGGTCTGGAAACCCAGCTCGTGCAGCTCGTTGATGGCGTCTGCCAGATTGGTAATCTGGATATACGGAATCATCTCCAGGGCGCCCGAAGCCGATTTTGCAAGAACGCCGGATTCCGTCGGACTATGACGTTGCGTCGTGATCAGGGCGCCGGCATTGAAAGCGACGGCTGAGCGCATGATGGCGCCTACATTGTGAGGATCGGTCACCTGATCCAGAACGAGCAGGAGAGGGCTATCCTTCAGCGCATCCAGTCTGCGTACTGGCAGTGGCCGCGTTTCCAGCATGACGCCCTGGTGGATGGCTTCTGGCCCCAGTATCTTTTCAATATCGTGCGGCGAAACGAAATCCACAGGAAATGACAATGTGTCCGGGTGTCCGATTTCCAGACGCGCAAAGGCGTTCTGTGTCACGGAAAGACGGATCAGTTGCCGGGCTGGATTTGAAATCGCGGCCCTTACCGTATGAAGCCCGTACAGAAACACCTGTTCAGCAGCGAGGGGCGGCGGCGTCCAGTCTCCTGCGCCCTTTCGCTTGCGCTGAGGGGCGGGCGTCGGGATTTCCCCACGTTCGCGCATTGCATCGCGCACCTGCCGACGCAGGGTTGCGTAATGGCTGTCGCGGGGGGATTTGTCTTTTGTGTTATCCTTGCTCATGCGGTCTTATAGCGGCAGGCGCGTGCGGGCGAAAGCCCCGCCGCTATCCACAGCCTTGGCAGGAGATTTGAAATTTCCCGAATTTTTCGTTTGAGGCCGTGTTGACAGCAGCCGAAGTCGCGGTCATATAGCCGCCGTGACTGCAGCACACGAAGCGGTTCACAAGCTTGGACTTCGATCCGGACGGAATACTGGAGGGATGCCCGAGTGGTTAAAGGGGACGGACTGTAAATCCGTTGGCTCAGCCTACGTTGGTTCAAATCCAACTCCCTCCACCATTCTGATCCACGATCGAACAAGCCCCGCGGGTATAGCTCAATGGTAGAGCAGCAGCCTTCCAAGCTGAATACGCGGGTTCGATTCCCGCTACCCGCTCCATTATGATCCACGAAAGATTGCGCAGCATGTGCGCAGATTCAGGACGATGTCCAAACCCGTGGTTCACCCCGGTTCGGCCCGCATTTATGTCTTGCGCATCGAGCTGGAAAGCCTTAAACGGCGACACCAAATCCGCACGCGCGGATCGACCAATCTTTTGATCACAGGAAGCATCAATGGCAAAGAGCAAGTTTGAGCGTAATAAGCCGCATGTGAACATCGGCACGATTGGCCACGTTGAC
>NZ_JBHUEQ010000030.1:0-1153 GCF_042680945.1 Affinirhizobium helianthi
CACTCCTGTTGCTGCAGGAAGTGAATCATGGATAGCTAATCTCATCAATACCCTGATTGGGTTTCGACCCTAATAATAGCGACGATTGGGTCGTGGACGAACGCCCAGAACTGCACATCATCCCCGACGTCCTCTCGTCAGCGGTCAAGCGACAGCAGTCAGCCGTACGCGAAGAGTTCGCCCTGACGGATTCCAATCATCAGAACAGGTCTCACCGTCCAAGCAATTCCTGAGCGGTTTACTGAAATGTGCCGGGTGCGGGGACCTTATGCTGTCATGGCCACAGGTCGGTATGGTAGCACCAACCATAAAAGAGATCCCCATGGACATTCTCGGCGGGGCCTGTTGCAGCAATCACAAGACAATTCTCCGCAAAGAACTGGAAGACCGTGTTCTCACATGCATCCCTGCAGCCCTGGTGCAGAGGGATGTCTTCCGGCGGAAAGGTTCTGCAAAGTGAACTCGCGGAGCAGAAGACCGCTGCCCAGCAGGCCAAGGATATCGAGGCGGCTCTCCAACGCGATAAACGCGAGCAAGAGGGCATCATCGCCCAGATGTCACAACGAGCAGCCGAAGGCCGACGGCCTATCGCGGCCTTTGACGACCAGCTCGACAGGCTAGACGAAAAAGGAGAAGAACTGGAGCGATAGCTGGCGAGCGCGCCCTCCATGGATAAGCCCACCAGCGATGCAGAACGCCTCGCGGCGCTGCGCGGTGAGATCAACGAAGAAACCGTCCGCACGGTTATCCACGCCATGCTTTACATGATGCGCGATCACGCTGATTTTCAAACCAAGCAGCCGCTGATGGGCATCATCCGGCAATTGATCCAGGAAGTCGTGATTGCCAGCACACCGGGCCGTGACCCCCCCTGCTGGAAGTGCATGGCCGGATCTCATCGATCCTCGCTGCCATGGTGGCAGCGCAATTGAGGGAGTCGAAGTTTAAGGCGATGGTGGATCAGGATGTGCTGGCGCGTCAGCTGTCCGGTGAACTCGACACGGAGGCCAAACGCAAAGAGCTCTTCGAGGCTTACGCCGAGGAGCTTTTAAAGGTGTCTCCCGAATGGAAGAATTTACAAGTTTCGTTGGTTGCGGGGGCAGGATTTGAACCTGCGGCCTTCAGGTTATGAGCCTGACGAGCTACCGGGCTG
>NZ_JBHUEQ010000031.1:0-4194 GCF_042680945.1 Affinirhizobium helianthi
CGCCGAAAACGGCGGCAGGCCCAGATTGTACCGTCAAAGAAGGAAACCGGGGTAAATCAAGGTGTCCGATTGTCAGCGATTTAAGAATAGAAGCCGAAGAGGTAGCTGATGCGACCCGGAGCTTTCCGAATATAGCAGCGGCATTGGTCAGGCTGCACTTTGCTTATAACAAGGGACTAAATCATGCAGATCCTAATCCTGACTGTGCAGACGAACTCGATGATCCTGCGTTGAAACTTCAGGAGTATATAGCACAGAATCAAAATTTCTTCCCGAAGCTTGATGAGGCTGCAGAACGACTTTCTGAGAGAGTGTCGGCATCGGGGATGCTTGGAAAGCTATCTCAGGCAACGCCACGCTCTCCAGATCCGGCACACATCTGAAGCATTGCTGTCCCGTGAACCATACATAATTGATATTGAAGGGAGGGCTGTCCTTTTAAACGACTCGCTAGATAGCTTGGGCGTGAAATCAGCTTTGGCTCTCGTCCTGGCGCGAATCGAGGCACAGGAAATCATTGAGGAACAGCTCTCTCGCGGCGGCTTTACTCGAGATAATCTAAGTCTCGGAAAAGCAGCGCTGGAAGCCTACTTTTCCGAGACTCTGATGATGCCCTACGGCCATTTTTCGAACGCTTTCGATCGTCGGCAATACGATGTAGAGGCCCTTGCTCGACAATTTAAAACATCATTTGAACAGTGCGCCAAGCGGTTGACGAGTCTCCGTAAGCCAGGACAGGAGCGGATACCGTTTTCGCTCGTAAAGATTGACAAAGCGGGCAAGATTGTTGCCACCGTGAACCCCGGTGTCTTTCGCCTACCCCGTCAAGACGGCACCTGTGCACTGTGGAATATCCATGATGTTATCCACTCTCCAGGCAATGTTCTGACCCAGTGGCTTGAGTTAGATTCGCAGCTGCAATTGTTATCGATTGCATCCGCTATCACAAGTGGTGGAGGCGCTTTTGGTGCGCCACGATACACGCATGCAATCGCGCTTTTGTGCGATTCAAAATATGCCAGAAAGACCGTCTACGGTGCAGATCGTTTTCAGGACCACGAACTGACGCCTGTCGGCCTGTGTTGCAGGCAGTGCCAAAGGTATGCATGCGCTGTCCGCGCCTGATATAAGACCATTAGGGTTTTCTTCTTCAAATGGGATCACTCATGAAGGTTGGAGCTCTCGATAATAATAAGACGAGCCTGACAAAAAGGGCGCGACATTTGCTGTCGCAGTGCCGGCGCCCGATGACTGTACTAATCACTCCCGCCATTCGATTATTCCAACAGCGGCATGTAGTTCATTTATGTGATTGGAGCTCAGAATTCCTCCCAGGATTCCTTCGCCGCAACTGCGACAGCCAACGGGCGGCGACCTAAGGCGCTGGCAACATGACTACCAAGTGTACGAGCGGCTGAAACTACGGGCTGGTGTTCTGCCCCCACCGCGACGGGGCGCTTTGGAGGTTCTATCACGGCGCCGCCACTGTTGAGCCTGAATTGGGCTATTAGGCGATTCAGCTCGTCGGCTTCAGATGCAAGTGAATGGCAGGCGGCAGTTTGCTCTTCGACCATCGCAGCATTCTTTTGGGTTGCTTGGTCGATGTTATTAACAGCCTCACTGATCTCGCGCAGACCCGTTGACTGCTCGCGCGAAGAGCGGACAATGGCGGCCACGTTCTGATCGATTTCCTGAACCTGATTGATGATGTTCAACAAAGACACGCCTGTTTCCCCGACCAGTTCAACGCCTGTTGTCACCTGGCTTCCGGACTTCGAGATTAGAGCTTTTATCTCTCTTGCAGCGGTAGCCGAGCGCTGCGCAAGCTCACGGACTTCTTGAGCAACGACCGCAAAGCCTTTGCCAGCTTCGCCGGCTCTGGCTGCTTCGACACCCGCGTTCAGAGCGAGAAGGTTCGTCTGGAAGGCAATTTCATCAATCACGCTGATGATGTTTGAGATCTCTCGTGCCGATGTCTCGATCCCAGTCATTGCGTCTATTGCGCGTTGGACAATTTCACCAGATTTCTCAGCGCCATGCCGTGTCTGCTCGACAAGCGCTCCTGCCTCCTCAGCTCGGCGTGTGGCGTCGCGCAATGAGCTCGTAATCTCCTCAAGAGCAGCCGCAGTTTCCTCCACAGAGGCTGCTTGTTGTTCGGTCCTCTTGGCCAGATCATCGGAGGCACTTCTAATTTCCGCAGTACCAGCTCGGATTGAACCCGCATTCCGACCGACGGATGCCAGTGCGTCACGTAGCTTGGAGACGGACGTGTTGAAATCGTGTCGGAGTTGATCAAGCGATCCCGCGAACTGCTTCTCGATCCGATGAGTCACGTCTCCCTCAGCAAGCCTGTTGAGGCCCTCACCGAGTGCTTCGACTGCAGCAAGTGTCTGACGCTCACGCTCCGCTGCCTCTTCCGCCCTTTGACGACGTTCAGCATCTGTTATCTGCCGCTCACGCTCGGCCTCATGTTCAAGGCGAGTTTTGGCGAGTGTAGCGTCCCGCAATATTTTGAGCGAACGAGCCATCTCACCGATTTCATCATTGCGCACCGATTCTGAAAGATCAACTTCCACATTACCGCGCGCGATTTCGCCGGTGGCGAAAATGACGGCCTCAAGACGCTTCCGAATGCGAGAAGCGAGGTACCAGCCAAATACAACCAAAAGGCCAGTCGCAACAGCAATGACTATAATCGATGCCAAAGCTAGAGAAGTGACGTTGGCATAAACCACGGCCTTTGGCACACTAGCCACAGTGTACCAGCTTGCCCCCCCTGCAAGTGGGACCTTGACAGCCACCGAAATATACGGAGTACCCCCTGCGTTGGCAATTTCATAAGCCTTCCCGGGGTTGGCGACCATCTTACCCCACTCGATCGCGTCTAGTCCGGAATCCGCCAAATTTTTACCAAGCGCTTTTTTATCAGGGTGGCTGACAACATTGCCTTCTGCGCTAAGCAGAGCAACATAACCTTCACCCAAGGGTTTCAGCTGGGAAACTTCTGCAGTTACAGTTTCCAACGAACTATCGATGCCTACGGCTCCGACAACGCTACCATTGACCGATATGGGCGTCACAAACGAGGTCATCGTGACGCTTTTATTGCCGACTGTATATGCATAAGGCTCAGTCAGGAGATCTTGACCACTAGCCTTGGGGATTAGATAGAAGTCGCCAGCCCCTGGTATGTCGTAATCGACGACTGCAGAGAGATCTATCTTGTCCGCTCCACGACTTAAATACGGCACATACCGGCCCGTATCATCGTGGCCCGGCGTATTTCGAAATTCGCTATCCCTGCCATCGAAAGCGTTGGGTTCCCAGATCAACCCAATGCTGGTTGCAAACCTGTTGTCAGCGAGAAGTGTGCGAATGACATTCGTAGTATCCTCCCGACTTGGGTTGCCACTGGATACCAGTGATGAAACAACGGATCGAATGTTCCAACCGAGCTCCGTCACCTTATTGAAATGACTTTCAATCTTGCCTGCACTCGCATGAGCAGCTGCAATAAGTTCTGAAACGGAGCGTTCCTCCACTGCCCGGTATGACATCCACAGGAGAACGCTCGCCGTTGCTACAGTTGTCGCAACTCCGGTTGATACGAGTGCAACCATATTCCGTGCAATTGCTGTCTTCGGCATCATTTCAAACTCTTCCTCCATAGCGCAGCCGTATGCTAGCTCCCCACCACTGGGAAAGCCTCATATGTCAACCTATTCTTCGAGTGAAAGTCCTTTAAATTCTGCTAATATCTGAAATGAATAAAGCCGCGATACAACATATTACTTATCTTTGAGGCCATTTGTAAGGATGATACGCAGATGTAATGTTCTTACAGAATATATATCGCAATTCTGTTTTGCAGTAACAGTCCGCGGCGGATGAGCTGCGCCCAATGAAATCTGTGGGAGGCATCAGGTAAATATGTTTTCGGGCGCCGCGATCAGCGTCGCGGATCCCAGGCAAGTTGAACCGACCATTTTCTCTTCTCCACCTCATCAATGAGAGGCGAAGCTGTCGACGGGGCTTGTCGCAAACATTTACGGAGCGCGCGATTATCCCGTGAGCATCTTTGACTTCATGCTTTATTAACCTTTTGCAGTCCGAAGAGGAGCGCAAGCAATCGTTCTGGTCGTTGACAGTCCAGCCGCCGGAAAAGCCGAAGCCTTTCTTCAACCATAGCATCGC